>OMRS01000187.1 GCA_900313545.1 uncultured Eubacteriales bacterium
TATATCCCTGAAGGGAACGGGCCTTGACCATCAGCATACGGGAGCGGGGATTGATAAAAATGCCGGAACGGATGCGGGCATTGCGGGCCTCCTGGATCAGATTGACGGCGGCGGAGTTGCCGTCAAGGGCGACGAGGACGGCAAAGCGGCGCTTGAAAATCTCATAGGAAATGCTTTTGTAGGTGCCACCGCTGAAGGGTTCAATGGCGATGCGGATCTTCAGATGGCTTTCCCTGAGGCGCTGGCACTGGGCGGCGCTGATGCGGGAAGGGACGAAGGCATAAATATCAAAGCGGCCCTTGTTTTCCTCAACCAGCAGCCGTTCGTATCCGGACAGCTCGTGGCCGACGACAAAGAACATCTCTTCAGGATGGCCGTGATCCAGAAGCATGCGGATGAGCGTCCTTCCCTCGGGATGGATGGAGGTCCTGTGGCGGTCGTTGTTGAAGGAGCCGCCGGCCAGGATCACAGGGATACGGTCCCCGGGGAGCTCCGCAATCTGGTCCTGCAGACACAGGGCGCTGTCCTCCTGCTGGCGCGCGGTCAGCAGGGGGATGGGGACGGACAGGGCGGAGCGGATGCGCCAGGTATAAAAATCCTGAACGGACAGCCCCTCCCGGGCATTGTTCAGCCGGGCGATTTTCTGGGAGAAGGCGGCTCTGCCGGCTGTACAGACGGCATCCTCGGCTGCACGCATGGTGCGCATCTCCTCCTCGGTCAGGGACAGGAGCTTCTGCAGGGCAAGCTGCTCGTCGATGGAATCCGTCCCGTACAGGGCGCCGCCGTCCGTGCCCTGGACACACTGCACGCCGGCCCCCAGGTACTCCCGCAGGGGATGCTTTTCCACCAGGGACAGGTTGTTGAGGCGGACGTTGGAGGTGATCTGGAACTCCAGGACGGCACCGTGCTGCCGGAGGGAGGACAGCAGCGCCAGACCGGAGGAAGAGCGCAGATTGGTGGTATACAGCCCGTGGCCGATGCGCAGCGACGGCATCGGCTGCCCCGGGGCGAGGGCATGGACAACGCACTGCAGGCTGTTGGCCACGTTGTCCCTCAGGGAATCGTTTTCCCCCGCGTGAATGCGGACCACGAAGGTGGGCTCCCGCGCGGCAATGGCCACGATCTCCCGGACGACCTCTGAGATGTCCCGGATGTCGTTGATCTCCTCCCCCAGGATATCGCTGCCGGCGACATAGGGGTCCATGGCTACGGCGGAGAGAACCTGCAGGCTTTGCTCCGTTTCGGACGTGGAGGGGATGCTGTCCTTGAGAATGGTCAGGGGGACGCGGCGAATGGCGGCCAGGAACCGGAGCATGACGCCGGTTTCCTCCGAGATGGCGGGCATCACGGCATGGATCTGGGCAAGAAGCGAGGCTGCGGTTTGGGGCTTGACCAGGGACGTGTCGGAAATCTCCGCGTAATTGACGCCCCGGGAGGCGAAGCTCCGGGCAATCCACAGCAGCTTGTTCTGGAAAAGGGTGTTGCTGCTGTAGGCGGGGTTTTCCTGGTCCTGCAGCATGCAAAGGAGCGCATGACGGATATCCGGATCGGGAATGGCGCCGATGCCGTGAAGGCTGACGGGATCCTCTGCCGGGACGCCCCGCGTGAACACGTAGCGGTAGAGGTAGACCTTTTCCACATTGGAGAACACCGCCTGCCCGTCCTTGAGAACGGCCAGGGAGGCCCGGATTCTGGGAATGTTGATGCGGGCGTTTTCGGGGCTGTCCAGAATCAGGCTGGCAAAATTCAGGTAGGTATGGTCGTCGATCCTGCGGGAGAGATACTTGCCCGTCAGCGTGGAGTCCTCAAAGGCGGCGGCGGTCTGTTCGCGGCGTCGGGACAGCAGGGCCTCCTGGTCGGGGGTGAGCACCAGCTTCAGCTTCCGGATATAGTACAGCGGATACCGCACCTGATGGAAGATGCCCAGGGCAATGAGCAGGTCCGCCGACAGATTGGCGTTCATATGCGTGTGCAGATCGGTGTGGAACTTGCAGCTGCTGGGGATATAGGTCTTGAGAAGCGTGCGCTCCAGGGGAATGCGGTAATCCTTGGTCTGACTCATGAGGGTCTTGGAGATGGAGGGCACGGAGGCCTTCATTTCAATGTCCCCGCCGGGGGTGATGTTGGCCACCTTGGTGCCGCCCAGACGGAAGATATAGACCGGTTCATTGTAGGCGTTGATATAGCAGGGAATCTCCCCCTCGATGACCAGCAGACCCGCCTCGCCCTGGGCCAGGGGGAGGCGGCACAGGGCTGCCAGGTTGCGGATCAGGTTGCCGCTGTGATGGTTGGGCGTGGAGAGGGTGTAGAGCAGGTCCTCCCCGTCCCTGAAGAGGGAGACGATCAGGTCCTTTTCCTTGTCCAGCGAAAAGCGCTGCCATTCTCCCAGGACGCAGAGGAACCGGTGGCGGGCATGGGTGAGGAGGTCCCGCCAGAGGGGGAAGGAACCCAGGATGTCCCGGAACGGGACAAAGGGAGGCCCCTGCGGGGAATCCGTCCCCGCCTGGGGCAGCAGGCAGGCGCGGCAGCTCAGGGAGGAATCCGGAAGGGACAGCTCCCGGCTCCACAGCGGCCCGGGCAGCGCCCGGGGAGGCTCCTGCCCGGGAGGGACGGCCAGATAGGTGAGTCCCTCCGGGGACTGGCGGGCAAACAGATGAAGAGTGGACATGGCGGGCTCCTTCCTCGTCGGTGGCAACAGGCTGCAAAAAGGGTAACTGAAGCCGGAAAGGATTGCAAGCCCCATGTGGACAGGCGGGGACAAATTGACGGATTTCATTTGCGGGCCCCCGTTCCCCGGGCATGCGCACCTTCGGATCGCGCAGATCCGGAGGCATCCGGAAAAGCATCCGGGGAGAGAAATTCGTGATCGAGAGGATCCGTTTTGGGAAGGGTCTGCTCCCGGGTGCGTCCGGCGTGCCGGCGGACCAGGGGTATCTGCAGAGTGCAGGCGGCGCCGCGCCGGATGCGGGGAACCGCCCGGAGGGCGCCGCCGGCATGGGGCCTCCCGGTACCTGGGCCGCACCGGCCGCCGGGGGAGCAGTCCCAAAGGACCTGCAGAGGGCCGGAGCCTGGGCGGGGGCAGCGGGAAGCGAGGGCCGGCATGCCGGGAGGCGGGAAGTCCCGGGGAAGGAATGCGGCCGGGGGATTTTGTCACGCGGGGGAAGGGTTTGAGTTTTTCCGGAAAACGGGTATAATGCCCATGGCTTCCTGAGGGAAGGACCGGAAACGGAAGGAGAAGCGGTCATGGAGCTGATCATTGCAAGCAATAACCAGGGAAAGATCCGGGAATACCGGGACCTGTTTGAACCTCTGGGCTACCGGGTGTTTTCCCAGGGGGAAAAGAACATCCGCCTGGAGGTGGAGGAAACCGGAAGCACCTTTGAGGAGAACGCGGAGCTCAAGGCCCGCGCCATCCATGAGCGGACCGGAAGCTGTGTGCTCTCCGACGACAGCGGGCTGGAGGTGGCCGCGCTGGGCGGGGAGCCCGGGCTCTATTCGGCGCGCTACAAGGGCCTCGGGACGGAGCATGAGCGCAGAATGGCCATCCTGGAGGGCCTCAGGGGCAGTAAGGACCGGAGCGCCCGCTTTGTCTGCTGCATCTGCCTGATCGATGAGTCGGGAACCTCCCATCTGTTCCGGGGCACCTGGAACGGCACCATTGCGATGGAGGAATCCGGCACCAACGGCTTTGGATATGACCCGATCTTCATCTCCGAGGATGGCGGCGGCAGGACCACGGCAAGCTTCCCCCTGTCCTTCAAGGAAAAGTACTCCCACAGGGCGAAAGCGGTCCGCCAGCTGATGGAGTACATGAAAAACAGATGAAAACCTCCCCCGCCTGCGGCATCCCGGATGGGACGCGGGCGGGGGAGGTCTTTTTGGAAAAACCTTATTCCACCGTGACGGATTTGGCCAGGTTTCTGGGCTTGTCCACATCCAGGCCGCGGTTCACGCTGGTATAGTAGCCCAGCAGCTGCAGGGGAACCACCGCCAGGGAGGAGACGAAATGCTCGTCCGTCCTGGGAATGTAGACGGTGAAATTGACGGAATCCTCCACGGAGAAGTTGCCGTTGGTGGTCAGGCCCATGAGGTAGGCGCCCCGTGACTTGCACTCCAGCATGTTGGAGACGGTCTTTTCAAAGAGATGGGGCTGGGTCAGCACGCCGATGACCGGGGTGTTGGGCTCAATCAGGCTGATGGTGCCGTGCTTGAGCTCCCCGGCGGCATAGGATTCCGAGTGGATATAGCTGATCTCCTTCATTTTCAGGCTGCCCTCAAGGCTGATGGCGTAGTCGAGGCCCCGCCCGATGAAAAAGATGTCCCGGGCATTGGCGATTTTGGAGGAGAACCACTGCAGGCGCTCCTTTTCCTCCAGGATGCGGCGGATCTTGTCCGGAAGGGAGGCCAGCTCCTCCAGGTCGTGGGCAAGGGATTCCGGGGAGAGGAAGCCCCGCACCCGGGCCAGCTCCAGGGCGAGCACGTCCATGGCCACCAGCTGCGCGGAAAACGCCTTGGTGGTGGCCACCGCGATTTCCGGTCCGGCCAGCGTGTAAAGGGTGTAATCGGCCTCGCGGGCAATGGTGGAGCCGATGACGTTGACGACCGCCAGCGTCGGGGCGTGCAGCTCCTTTGCCCGGCGCAGGGCGGCCAGGCTGTCCGCGGTTTCCCCGGACTGGGAAATGATGATGACCAGGGTTTTTTCATCCAGCATCAGGCTGCGGTAACGGAATTCCGAGGCCAGCTCCACGCGGACGGGCAGGCGGGCCAGATCCTCAATGACATACTGGGAGGCCATGCCCACATGCCAGGCGGAGCCGCAGGCCACGATATAAATCTGGGAGAAGGAGGCGAGCTGCTCGGACGTCAGGCCGGTGCCCTCCAGATGGATCTCCCCGTCGCGGATGAGGCTGTTGAGGGTATCCCGGACCGCGGCGGGCTGTTCGTGGATTTCCTTGAGCATGAAGTGCTCAAAGCCGTCCTTTTCCGCGGCGGCGGTGTCCCAGGTGATTTCCGTCAGCGGAAGGGAGACCTCATCCCCGTTGAGATCATAGAAACGGACCTTGTCCTGGGACACCCGGGCCACCTGCAGGTTGTCCAGGTAGTACACGCTGCGGGTGTATTTGAGGATGGCCGGGACGTCGGAGGCCAGATAGCTGGCCTCTCCGGAGGTGCCGACGATCAGGGGGGAGTCCTTGCGGGCGGCGAAGATTTCGTCCGGGAAGTCCTTGAACATGAGGACCAGGGCATAGCTGCCCCGGACGCGGACCATGGTGCGGGTGATGGCGTCCACCGGCCCGATCTTGTATTTCTTGTAGTAGTAGTCCACCAGCTTGACCACCACTTCCGTGTCGGTGTCGCTGTAGAAGGAATAGCCGTGACGGATCAGCTTCTCCTTGAGCTCCGCGAAGTTTTCGATGATGCCGTTGTGTACGCCCACCA
>OMRS01000218.1 GCA_900313545.1 uncultured Eubacteriales bacterium
AAGTCCGGAGACAGCGGCAAGATCGTGCTGCGTCCGGAAGCCATTGAGCTCAACCCGAACGGGGATCTGCCATGCACGGTGGAACTGTCCTGCTTCATGGGCTCCTATCAGTATTATCATGTGCGCGTCGGCAAGACCCTGGTCAAGATCAACGACAACTGCCCGGTGAGCAAGCGCATCTACCAGACTGGAGAGAAAACGGCCATTTCTTTTGAACGCAATTGTGGGCATCTGCTCTGAGCACGGCACGGGGGCATTCCGCAAGGAATGTCCCCTGTTTTTTCAAGACACTGGATGTTTTTTCGCGCCCTGCGTGGCAGGAAAGGAATCTGCCCCGGTCGTTTTGCAGAAAGAGGCGGGGACAGCGGCCGGGAAGCCGCCTGGTTCTTTCTCGGAATACCGGCTTTGAGAACCCGCGGCGCAGGAGACTGAAACCGGAGAAACAGCCAGGAATCTGAGAAATCCCGGGAACCTCCAGAGCAGGGAATTGTGCTTGCCGGATGGGGTGTTTGCTGTTATGATTGCATCAGTCATCTTCTTCTCTGCATAGTTGTCTTTCTAGGAGCATTATGAGAAATCTAGATGATTTTTTTGCGTGCATCCAGACGCGTCCCGGCAGAAAAAAGCTGTGAGGCGGCAAGGTGGTTTCCATGTCGTTTTGCGGCACATGGAGCTGTGCGGGCCGGAAATCTCCGGAATATGGAAGAGAAACTGACACGAACGGGGGAGCGATGATGAGGAGAAGGGGAATCGAAGCACTGTTTCTGTGCCTCCTGATTCTTTTTGCGGCAGGTGCGCGGGCACAGGAGGGGGACATGACCCTCACCGCCCTTTACGGGGATCAGGTCACGAGGGTGAATGCCTCCTGGCCTGTCACATACAATGACCGCCTGTTTGCCCAGAGCTCCGACACATACAGTCATGCACTGGCCCAGGTATCCTTGGGAATGGCCGTCTCCGCATTCCGGATCTATTATGACAGGGATCTGCCCCTGGATCATAACATTCGCAGCTATCTCGGACAGGCGGGATTTACGGATCTGGAGAGCACAGATTACGATCAGACGCCCTCACTGCAGACGGTCGCCACGGTGATTGGCCACAAGAAGATGGAGGATGAGAAAGGTCCCTATACCTTGATTGTCACCGCCATCTGCGGAGGGGGATATCAGAAGGAGTGGCTGTCCAACTTCACCATCGGGGACCGGGAGCGCCATGAGGGATTCAACCGGGCGGCACACAATGTGGAGGGCCGTATCCTGCTGTACATGGTGGAGCGGGGATTTACCGGAAGGCTCAAGCTGTGGATCGCCGGATACAGCCGGGCCGCCGCCATCAGCAACCTTGTCGGCGCGGACATGACGGACTTCGGGCCGTTTGAAGAGGGAGGGGTCTTTGTCTACACCTTTGCCACTCCGCGCAATACGCGGGACATCCGCTCGGGCAGATATCCCAATATTTTCAACATCGTGGGAAAAATGGACCCGATCCCTCATGTGCCTCTGGCGGAGTGGGGATACGGCCGCTACGGAACGAACCTGTACCTTCCGTCCCTTGAGACGGATTCGGACTATACCGCCAAGCTGAGCCGGGCCAGCGCGATATATGAGGCCATCACGGACGTGCCCCTCAAGAGTAATCCGGAGGTGAATCACCGCATCCGCAGGCTCCTGGATTATGTGGGTACTCTGGTGGAAAGCCCTGAAGTCTATACGAAGTATGTCCAGGAGCGGCTCAAGAGCATCTATGACCGTCATACCCTTCTGGGAATTCTGGGGAACCTGCTGGGCATCGTCAGCGATTCGCATCTTCTCAGCCCTGAAAAGAAAGAAGCGGAAAGGGAACTGGGAAGCTTTGCCATTTCCTTCGCATGGGAGGCGGCCTACGCGGGCGGAAGCATTCACCGAAAGTGGAATCCGGAAATTTCCTCGGAGGCCAACCTCCTGGGGGAACATATGCCCATGGTCTATATTGCATGGATGTTCTCCACGGATTCCCCCGAGGAACTGTTTTCCTCCTCACAGTCCTATGAACGCTATGTGATCTCCGGGGATGTTGCCCTGGAACTGAGCGATGAGTACAACCGGGTGATCCAGAGGATGGATGCTCAGGGAAACATAACCTTTCCTGATCTTTCAGAGGGGGAGCTCCCCGAAGTGCAGATACTCATGGAGCGCAGGGGACAGGACAGCATTGCGGTGTTTCCTGAGGACCGGGTGCAGTACCTGAGCGCAGAGGTCCTCTCGGACGGGCCCGTCTCCTTTTTCACGGTGGATTATGATCTGAGATATGTGAAGGTGACCCCCTCGGACATCTACTTTGGAGAGGGACACAAGGGGGACATTTTTCTGGCTTCTTCCATGAGCAGTGCACCGGAGATCGTCCAGGCCAATGAAGCGCTGATCGGGGAATACGGTCTCACGGAGGAAGATGATGCGGTGACGCTCCAAAGCCGGGACCCGTGGAAAGATGGGGGAGAGTATTCCCACCTGCTGGTGGACCAGCTGGAGAAACTCAATGATCTTGGAATGACCTGGCTGACGCTGCTGTATGTCGCAACCGGAGCGCTGCTGATTCTTCTTGTGGCGCCTGCGGGGGTGCTGATCGGTCATATAGTCAGAAAAAGGAGAAGGAACAAACAGAACCTGCCCCGGAAGACGGGCGGGAGTGAATACGACGGATAGAAGGAGCGGAAGATGGAGCAGTTTACGATCATGGACATTCTGCTGCCCATACTGGTTTCCCTGGTAATCGGCAGGTTCATCGGACTGGAAAGGGAGTACAAGGTCCGAAGCGCAGACGGGGATGTCTATATTCTCATCACGATGGGCGCATGCCTTGCGTCCATGCTCTCACGCTATGACAATTTCATGCTGCACACCGGATGGGCATCCATTGTGGATCAGGTGGGGTTCAAGCTGGACGGCACCCGCTATGCCACACAGGTGGTTTCCGGAGTGGGCTTTCTGTGCGCGGGAAGCATTTACATTGCAGGCCTGCACCGGGTCAGCGGACTGACCACTGCCGCTGCGATCTTTGCTGCCGCAATGATCGGGCTCATCTGCGGGGCAGGAGATGTGGCCATGGCTGTGGTGGCTTTTGTCCTGGTGATGCTGTACCTGACGCTTGGCAAGTATCTGGACAAACTGATCCGGCTGCAAATGGGAAGTGTGGTGATCGAACTGTATGGCCCGGCTCCCATATATGCCGGCAAGGTGATGCAGGTGCTCTCGGAGAAACAGGTCACAGTGTTTGACTGGTCCAAGGAGGAAGAAAA
>OMRS01000252.1 GCA_900313545.1 uncultured Eubacteriales bacterium
AAATCCTTACCTATAAACCACCTGGGACGATCACCCCGGCACCTTCTTCTGAATCGCCAAGGCGGATCATCCGTCCTTTACGGCACCCGTCCGTTTGGCCCTCCGGACCGGTTTCCATCCAGGTTCTTTATCATTCTCTGAGCTCTTGCACCGGCAAGGGGTCCCGCCTGCCATTCCTGGAAGCAGGTTCCCGTTTCGTTTCCCGGCAGAGCGCCCTTCCTCGGCCGTGCAGAAAGGGTTGTCGTATATGCCTTGCAGATGGACGCGTCTCTGGCCACTCACGGTTTTCCTTCAACGCGTCATGATGTTCTTCAGGTGGCATTCCCTTCAAACTGGGTCATATACAGCTGATAGTAGTCTCCTTTTCTGGCCAGGAGCTGTTCATGGTTTCCAGTTTCACAAATATGTCCATGATCCATCACCACAATCAGATCCGCATCCCGGATCGTGGACAGCCGATGGGCAATAATCAGGCTTGTCCTCTCTTTCATCAGCTGCACCATGGCATTCTGGATATGCTGTTCGGTTCGGGTATCCACAGAAGACGTGGCTTCGTCCAGCACCAGAATTCTCGGGTAGCTGAGGAATGCTCTGCCTATGGTCAGAAGCTGCCGCTGGCCCTGGGACAGACCGCTGCCCGCGCCGCTCAGTATTGTATCATATCCCTTTGCAAGTCCTTCCACAACCTTGTCACAATACGACAGCTTGGCAGCCTCCATCATATCCTCGTCAGAAATGGAGGGATCCGCATACTTGAGATTATGACGCACGGTGTCTGTAAAGAGCACCGTGTCCTGCAGCACAATTCCCACCGCATCCCTGAGGCGGCTGCATGCGATCTCCCGGATATCCACTCCGTCCACTGTAATTCTTCCGCTGTCCACAGGATAAAACCGCATCAGAAGGTTGACAATCGTGGTTTTTCCCGAACCGGTCGATCCCACCAGGGCGATCTTCCTGCCGGCTTCCACACGGAGATTGAAATCCTGAATCACGGGTTTCCCCGGGACATAGCTGAAATTCACATGCTCGAATTCGATGACGCCCCGGGTGACTTCAAAAGCTTCATTCCCGCTCTGGTCCTCGCTTTCATCATCCAGCAGTTCAAAGATTCTCTCCGCGCCTGCGAGGGCGGTCTGGATCTGTCCATACATCTGGGCCAGTTCATTGACCGGGCGTGAAAACTGCTTGGAATAGACGATAAATGCGGAGATGACCCCCACTGTCATCTGTCCCCTGAGGGTCAGCAGGGCGCCAAAGGCAGCTACGATGACGAATGACAAGTTGTTGATCGTGTTCATCAGCGGTCCCATGATGTTGCCCAGGATGTCCGCAAAGATCCCGGTCCTCCTCAGATCGTCGCTGGTTTTTTCAAAAAGGGCAATGGTCTCCTCCTGAAGATTGTATGCCGTCACTGTACGGGAGGCCGTGACTTTTTCCTCGACGATGCCGTTGATTGCCCCAAGAAGCGTCTGTCTGCGGACATAGGCTTTCCTCATCAGGCGCGTCATTCCCCGGGTCAGGGCGACCGACAGAAATACCGTGACAAGTGTCAGAAGCGACATGGGCACGCTCAGTACCAGCATCATGGTCACGGTGCCCAGCAGGGTCAGAATACCGGAAAACATGGATGACAGGCTGCTGGAGATCACACTGGACACATTTTCCGCGTCATTGGTCATGCGGCTCATGAGATCTCCGTGGCTATGGCCGTCTATCGTTGAAACCGGAAGGGAAACCACCTTGTCAAACAGTTCCTTCCGAAGCCGGAAAACCACCCTTTGGGACAGTCTGGCAGAAAAGAATCCCTGAAGCAGCGTCATGACCCCATAGACCAGATAAGTCAGCAGCATGATTCCCAGGTATCCGGGAATCTCTTCAAAAGATCCCTGTACCAGATCATCAATGACCTGAGACTGAAGGCGCGGCGCCGTGACGCCTGCCACCACCGCAAGGGTGACCGCTCCCGCCAGCAACAGGACATACCTCATCTCAGGGCGAAAATAGGCGAAAAGCCGGGCAGCGGACTGTCTTCCCTCTTTGGGCTTTTCCACCGGGGCTCCCATTCTTCCACGGTTGCCTCGACCAAACCCAGGCTGGGCAGAAGGAACCCGAACGGATTGACTCACAGCTTCTCCCCCTCTCCCTGCTGAGACCTGCAGATATCCTGATACACCGGACTGCAGGCAAGAAGTTCCTCATGGGATCCCTGTGCCACAATCCGACCTTCTTCAAGAACCACAATCCGGTCCGCCGTACGAACCGATGCAACCCGCTGGGCAATCACGATCCGGGTCAGATGCGCATAATCCTTCTTCAGTGCCTGGTACAGTGCCGCCTCGGTTCTCAGATCCAATGCACTGGTACTGTCATCCAGGATCAGGATTTCTCCGCCCTTGAGCAGAGCGCGGGCGATGGCCACTCTCTGCCTCTGGCCTCCGGACAGGCTCATGCCCCGCATGGCAACCGGCGTATCGTACCCTTCGGGCTGCTGGCGGATAAACTCATCCGCCTGGGCGGCGGCAGCAGCCCGTATCATTTCCTGTTCATTCCGGGACCCTGCTTTGGTGATCAGGTTTTCTCGAATGGTTCCCGAAAACAGTTCGCTCTTCTGCAGACAGATGGTTACTTTCTCCCGCAGCAGCACAGGGTCATAGGCGCGGACATCTTTTCCATCCACCAGTACCCTGCCCGCCGTCACGTCATAAAACCGTGGAATCAGATGCACCAGCGTACTCTTGCCGCAACCTGTAGATCCGATCAACGCAACCGTTTCTCCCGGATGTATGCTCAGGGAGATGTCATGCAGAACGTCCACGCCATTGTCCGCATAGGCAAAGCTCACATGCTCAAAGGTCACGGAGCCATGACTGCCGTCCTCTTTCGAACCGATCTCCTCCTGCCGGATTTCTGAGGGTGTATCCAGCACTTCCTGCAGGCGCCCCGCGGATGCCAGGCCGCGGGAAAGCGTCTGGAAAATCATCGCCAGCATCATCATGCCGTTGAGCACCTGGGAAATATAGGTAATCGCCGCCATCACCGTTCCCGGAGCTATGTCGCCTTCACTGACCTGGATGCTTCCCACATAGAGAATGCCCACTACCGCAAGATTGAGAACAATATTCATGACCGGGCGAAGAAAGGAAAGCATCATCTGGACGTTGAACTGAGTATCCACCAGTTCCCGGTTGGCCTTTTCAAAACGGGCCTTCTCCGTCTTTTCCTGAGCAAACGCCTTGACCACGCGGATTCCAGCCACATCCTCCTGGATAATTCCGTTGAGCCGGTCCAGGCATTTCTGCAGCAGGGTGAACAGCGGGTTGGTCCGCCAGACGACAAATATGATATCGATCAGAATCACCGGGAACGCCACGGAGAGGATCACGCCGAAGCTGAGATCAAGGGACAACAGGGCTGCCGTTCCCCCGACAAAAAACATCAGACACCGCACCAGTCCCCGGATCAGCTGCATGATCATTTGCTGGAACTGTGTGACATCATTGGTTACCCGGGTAATCAGGGAACCAACCGTAAAATCATCCGTCTGTTCGAAAGAAAAGTGCATAATCCTTCGAAAGCACTGTTTCCGGATTTCATTGCCGCACCCGTGTCCTGTGATGTTTGTGAACACTGCCGAGAGAATGCCAAACAATGCCCCGCCCATCACGACCACAAGCATCCAGATGCCTGTCCTGATGACGAGCTCCATGTCCGGCACTCCGCCGCTGGACATTCCCAGAACGCCCTCGTTGACAATGGTAGCCATCATCCGGGGCTGCAGCAGGTCCACAAAGACCTCCGCCACCATGAACCCGGACGCCAGCAGCGCCCATATTCCATATCTGCGCAGATATCGAAAAAGCAGTTTCATGCATTTCCCCCTTTTTCCGCATTCCGGGCATTGCCTGGCAAACAATACTTCGCCAAAGATTGTAGAAACACTTTGGTGCCATGTCAAACGGATTCTGTATCCTCCGAATCATCAAACGTATCTGCACCCCGGTTGTGCTCTGTCTTCACAAATGGCATTGACATCATCTTTCCCTGTCGATAGAATCAGGTCTAAACTCCGAATAATCCGCAGGAATCCCTTCTGGACACGCCTTTCTTTCCACGGTTTCCTGCACTCTGAGGTGATTGTGTTGACCCGACTGGACCGTCTTCTCCATCATGCAGCTGAACGTGCGTGGAAGCCTCTGCTGCTTGGAACCCTCATTCTGCTTGCCTGCCTGCTCCGCGCATCCCTTCTGGATATCACGGATGACCATCTGGACTGGGGTGCTTACCTGTCCCCATGGATCAGCCAGTACCGGGAACTGGGTCTTGCCGGTCTTGGACAGCAGATCGGTGACTACTATGTTCCCTATAACCTGATCCTTGCCCTCATCGCACAGTCTTCCCTTCCGTCCCATCTTCTGGTCGGTCTGGTGTCCTGCCTTTTTGAAGTCGGCATGGTTCTGGAGGTATTTTTCATCAGCCGGGACCTGTTTCATAAAACGCCGTTTCACTCTGCACTGATGGCGGTGTCACTCCTCTTTCTGCCTACGGTATTCATCAATGGTCCGCTCTGGAAACAGTGCGATGCCATCTTTACCTTCTTTACTCTTGCCTCCGTCCGGCACATTCTGTCTGATCATCCTCACCGCGGCCTGATTCTCCTTGGGATTGCCCTGTCCTTCAAGCTCCAGACGGCATTTATCTTTCCTTTCTTTGCTTTTCTCTACTTCAGGGAGCGCCGTTTCTCCATTCTTCATGCCCTCTGGGTTCCCGCAGTTTATCTGCTTTCAGGCCTTCCCGCTATCCTGATGGGACGTTCTGTCACCTCGACCTATGGAACCTATCTTTCACAAATGCACGCCAATCGTGTCATGAACATCAATGCCATGAACCTCTGGGCCCTGATGCCGGATGCCTCGCCGCTGTATACCGCTGCAATCCTCCTGTGCATTGCACTCCTTCTGATTGTCTTCGGGGTCCTGTACCCGCGTCCCTCGATGGACTCCCGTCACCTTGTTCTTCTGGCCGCCTGGACTGTGCTTACATGTTTTCTCATCCTTCCCGCAATGCATGAACGCTATGATTTCGCCGGACTGATACTGCTGTATCTGTGTGCGTTTGAGCATTGGACTCTTGGCATCGGTTTTATTCTTTTGGAAATGACTTCCTTTCTTGCCTATTCCATCTATCTCTGGAATACTCCTCTACCCGCACCGCTGCTGGCAGTTTTTGCCCTGGGGGCTTATCTGCTGCTCACCCACCATCTGGTGATGCCGGCTGCGAATACCTCGTCCACAGATCTTTCTTCCGACAATATTCCCTTTGATTGAAATAATGCCCTTCCTGACCGGAAGGGCATTATTTTTCTGTCACACTCAACATGCCGGGCTTTCTCACGCAAATCCGGAACAGTTTCA
>OMRS01000254.1 GCA_900313545.1 uncultured Eubacteriales bacterium
CCGATGGTGGACAGCACCACGTCCCCGTAGGCGTGGCCGTAGTCGTCATTGATGTGCTTGAATTTATCCACATCCAGCATGATGAAGATGCCGGGGCCCGTCCGGTTCTCCAGTTCATTCTGGTAGCAGGACCGGTTGAGCAGGCGGGTCAGGGCATCCATCTGCAGGATGGTGTCACAGTAGTAGTTGATGTACAGGGTCATGGCGGCGCACACCGTCATCCAGGCCAGATGGGCTTCCGGGATAATGATCTGAAGAAGGCTGCCGGAGATCGTCAGTCCCGCGATGCACCGCAGGGCAATGGCATTGCGGCTCTGGCAGCTGTGGTTGAGCGCCGAGGATTCCACGACCAGGAACAGGCTTCCGATCAGCATGGCCATCAGATAGGTGAAATAGAGCGGTCCGCGGACAAAATGCCCGTCCTCACCCAGATGCCAGATCAGACCGTTGAAGAGGTTGATCACCTCAAATCCCGCATGAACGATCAGAACTCCCGCCGCCAGTCTGTTCAGCCAGGCCCCCCGGTCCTCGATGGCAATGGACCGGGTCAGCAGCATGGGCAGCGCAGGGGTCAGCACCACGGACAGAAAGCGCAGTCCCGTGTGCACCTCCCGCAGATCCGGGAATGCCGGGACAATCATGCTGTCATAGAAGACCGCCACCTGTGCCAGTCCGATAATCACCAGTCCGATCTGGAACCCGATGCGCCGATGCGATTCGATCACACTGTTTCCCCGGATGAGGGTGAACATGGTCACCAGCATCACAAGTGAAACCAGCGTGAGAAAGAGATCCGTTTGCACTCAGCAGCATCTCCCTTCAAAGCGCTCCCGCATGGAGCCGCCTGTGAATCAGGCACATAATAACAAGTATACTGTTCATGACCATTTTACTTTTTTCCCTTGTCCCCTGTCAATCTGAACGCGCCGGAAACGTTTCCCCGCATCCTGTTGTCTGCCCGGTCAGTGCCGTGTTTTCTCCTTCATGAGGGAGCCATCCGCCGCCCATGCAGGAAAGGCAGAGAAACACGGGATAAAAGCTGTACAGGACCCGGGAGCGCGCCTCCCAGTTCATGAGAAACAGAAGAATGCCAAAGAGCGCAATCGGCACCTCCGCCCTGCCCGTCTCCCTTCTGGCAATCCAGTCCCAGGTCCGGAGCACCCCGACGGCCAGGATTCCAAGCCATGCTCCGGTCATCAGGGACAGGTACGCCGGATACCCTTTCCCTCCTTCCAGCACGATCCCCGACAGGAGATTGGGACGCACCGGCCGGTCATCCAGCAGTTCGGTCATGCCAAAGGTTCCGTCCGACCCCAGGGCCGAATTCTTGCGGAGCATGGCCATCAGCAGGCGGTCCGGGTATCTCAGGGTGTAGATTTTGTCCTTCATGCGGGAATAAATGGACGCCATCACCTCGTCATGCCCGGCCCCCTCGTCCATCATGCCCCAGGTGACCGCGTAGTCTTCGGAGTTGTACCCCCCGTAGGGATTGTCCGCGCTGGGAATGGACATGAGGAACCAGTGGACAAGGGGGGTATTCTCCTGCCTGTAGACGGCAGGGTCCACCACCGGCCCGAGCACGGCCATGCGGACCCCCGCAGTACCCAGCAGAAGAACGCCCGCAGACAGGGCCGCGCAGCCCAGTCCCCTGCGCAAAGGCAGGGTCAGCATCCAGCGAAGGATGCCGGCTATGAGCACAATCGCCACTGTCATCTTGATCTGTCCCCCGATACAGGCCCAGAGTCCCGTCATGGCCGCAGCCGGCAGGGGATTCCTTCCCCCGCGGTGCGCATCCAGGGTCCTCCATACGCCCCGAAGGGTCAGCAGCACGAAAGGCAGGCTGAACGTATCGGTATACAGGCTGCCCGGAGCCAGCCAGGTCATGGGGGTCAGCATCAGCCCCAGCAGAAACAGCAGTGCCGTCCTTTCCCCTTCCCTGCGGCGCAGGGTCCCGAGAAACAGGCCATATCCCAGGGTATGCAGTCCGGCCTGAAGCACCACCAGCGGAAGAAAAGGCGACGCGATCCCCAGAAACATCAGCGCCCTGCGGTAGGCGGTGAGCATCAGCAGAAAGCCCCACTGGTTGGAAAAGCGCGCCAGATAGAGCCCGAAATCCGGATTTGCGGCAAAGTTTCCATCCCTGGCCAGCATCATGGACCCGTTATAGAGCATAAAATTATCCCCGCTGGGCACGTACTCCATCAGGTACCCGATTCCGACGGACAGGATGGGGAAGACGATCAGAAACCCGGGCAAAAGCCCTCCCAGAAGCCGCCCTTCACTGCCCCGGGTTTTTTGAAGCAGCACGACCAGTCCCGCCATCAGCGCCGCGCCCACCATCTCCAAAGGCAAAGAGACGCCGTAAAACTTCCTTCCAAATGGCAGCAGGGCACAGTTGAGCAGCATCATGGCGCCAAAGCAGCCGTAGCAGCCCATTCCTGTCCTGAGGAGCCGCTGTTTCATGAGACCATCCCCCTTTCCGTCTTTTTGCAGTCTACGCAAACCCTGCTGTTCCGTCAAGCGCGGGAAAAAGAAGGCGGCCGCCCTCAGGCAGCCGCCGGATTCAAAAAGCAGATTCCACTCAGAAAAGCTCGGACAGAGACACCCCGCGGGTGGAGGGCCGCATCGCCGTGGCGATATTGATGGCCTGATCGGAGCAGCGTTCCAGATCCGTACACATATCCGTGAAGATGACGCCCCCCAGAGGATCGCAGCTGCCCTCCATCAGCCTGTCGATGTGGTGCTGCATGTACGTGGACTGCATGTCGTCCACCTGCTGTTCCAGTTTCTCCGCCTCAGGCAGACGCTCAAAGCGCTCCTCCCGGAAGATTTCAAGCGCCAGGTCCAGCGTTTTCATCACCGCGACCGACATTTCCCTCAGTTCATCCACCGCATCCGGGGACATCTCCACGCCGGCGTTCTTGAGGCGCTGACCAAACTCGATGATGTTTTCCGCGTGGTCGGAGATCCGCTCCAGGTGGGAGACCACCAGTCCCATCTTGGACAGGCGGAACACGTCCCGGTCCGAGAGGTTCAGCGTCCGCAGCGTCACCAGCGCGTCCGTAATGGCGTGGTTCAGATAGTCCACCGTCTCCTCGGTCTGCTCCACCTCGGCATACAGTTCCTGACGCGAGGAGTCAAAGAAGTAGGTAATGGCTGAATTCAGGTTCTCCCTGGCATAGTTTCCCATGCGGATGACCTCCAGCTGCGCCTGCTTCATGGCCACGGCAGGGACATTGCGGTGCGTGTTGACCAGGAACACCAGCTTTTTGCCCTCCCTGGCACGGGCCTCTTCGGGAAGGATGGGCAGCAGCTTCATGGCCAGAGCGATAAACGCTTCGGACAGGGGCAGGGCCACAAGTACGGAGAAGAGCGCAAAGAAGGTGTGCATGTTGGCCACCTGCCGCGCCACGTCCCCGGGGGACAGGGAGGCGATCAGTCCCAGAATGCCGGGGAAAAGCAGGACCATCAGCGAACACAGCGCCGCCCTGAAAAGATTGAAAAGCAGATTGAGCATCGCGGTGCGTTTCCCGTCCCTGCCGGTGGTCAGGGATGCCAGGAAGTTCGGCGTTACCGAGCCGACCGCCGCGCCCAGCACCAGAAAGGTCACCTCATTCAGGGTCAGCAGTCCCTGTGCGGCAAAGGCCTGAAAAATCACGACAGAGGAAGAGGAGCTCTGAAGCAGCGCTGTGAAAAGGAGACCAAAGACAAAGCCGAGGAAAGGATTCTCAAGTGCGGACAGCACCCGGATGAACTCCGGGCTCCGGGAAAGCGGCGCGATGGCGGTTTTCACGATCCCGATGCCGACAAACAGCATGCCAAAGCCCAGAAGCACCGACCCGATGTGGCGCTTGATGCCCGGAGACATAAACAGGGCCATCACCGTTCCCACAAACAGCAGAAGCGGTGCATAGGCCGTCAGGTTGAATGCGGTGATCTGCGCCGTGACCGTCGTTCCGATGTTGGCGCCCAGGATGACACCCAGCGCCTGGGAGATGGTCATGATCCCCGAGGACACGAAGCCGATGACCATCATGTCCGTGGCCGAAGAGCTCTGGACCAGCAGCGTCACGAGGATTCCGATGCCCACGCCCATCAGGCGGTTGCTGGTGACCTTCTCCAGAAAATCCCGGAGTTTGTCCCCGGCCGCATTCTTGAGGCCCGTGGACATGACGCTCATGCCATACAGAAACAGCGCTATCCCGCCCAGCATGGAGATAATTTCCAGACTTGTCATAGATGCCCTCCGTCAATAACCGGTTCTTATGCCCTCAGGGGGACTCCCCCCTCCGCTTCTCATTATAGATGATCAGTATTTGGTTGACAAGGACGGAATCCGTTCATGCTGCGTCATCACTTTTACATCCAGGCGTCCTGTTCTCCTTTAATTTTTCTGTTCTTCCGGTATCTCCGCCGGCACTTCCGCAGCCTTCTCCGCAGTCCGCCATGCGGGATCTCCCATTTGCCAAACCCTTTCCCGCGCTGTACAATACGCAAAAGCCCGGCCGTTCCGGGCAGCAGTAAGGAGGCGGAAGCGTCTTGCATCTGATGATCGCGGGCCTGGGTCTCATCGGCGGCAGCCTGGCCCTCGCCCTTCACCCCTTTCCCGGGCTCACCCTCACCGCCATTGAGCCGGATCCCCTGACCCGGGGCGAGGCCCTTCGTCTGGGTGCCGTGTCCGCCTGCTGGGAGGATGCCCGAAGCGCGCCGGTTGAAGAGGCCGACATGCTGATTCTCTGCCAGCATCCCCGGCAGGCCGTGGATTTTGTGCTTGCCCACGGCCCCCGCATGAAAAGCGGGTCCTGTCTGAGCGATGTCTGCGGCATCAAGACACCGCTGTATCAGGCCATCTCCTCCCTGGACACCCCTCCCTTTGCCTACATCGGCGGCCATCCCATGGCCGGGCGGGAACGGGGAGGCTTCGCCAATGCCTCCGCCGACCTGTTCCGGGGCTCCCACTACATTCTCGTTCCGGGGCCCGCCCCTGCACCGGAAGCGGAGCGCCTGCTGCGCGCCCTCATGACGTATGCAGGGGTGGCGGACTTCATCGTTGCCACGCCTCAGGAGCACGATGAGCGCATCGCCTATACCTCGCAGCTCATGCACGTGCTGGCGCTGGCCCTGTGTGACCAGCATCTGCTTTCCGTCAGTCAGGGCTTTGAAGGCGGCTCCTTCCGGGGAGCCACCCGTGTCGCCGCCCTGGATCCGCAGCTGTGGACCGACCTTTTCTGGGACAACCGTCAGGCCCTGCGCAGCCAGATCATTGAACTTCAGGAGAAGCTCGACACCTACCGGCAGCTGCTTGAGGGAGACAGTCAGGAGGCCCTCACCCGGCAGCTGACCCTCTCCAGTGACCGGAAGAAGGCCTTTGACCGGGTCTCCCAGCTGCCCCTGACCCGCTCCCCCCTCTTCAGATAACCCCTGTCCAAGAAAGGAGACGTCCATGCCCGAGATCACCCTCGTTCCGAAGACTCCCGAGGAGCGCAGCCTCATCCTCATTGACGCCGGTCTCCTGACCCGTCC
>OMRS01000255.1 GCA_900313545.1 uncultured Eubacteriales bacterium
CCCAGGCACGCCCACTTGTTGCAGCGTTCTGTTCATACCCATGCCGGACACACCGGCGTTATAGCCCGTCTCTCAGAGACAGGACTGATTGAGTCGTAATTACTGAACAGCTGTAACGTTCACCGCCTGCGGTCCTCTGTTGCCTTCTGCAATATCAAAGGTGACCTTCTGGCCGTCATCGAGGGTCTTGTAGCCCTCGGCATTGATGCCGGAGAAGTGAACGAAGATCTCGCTCTTGTCAGCATCATCCGTGATGAAGCCGTATCCCTTTGTCGCATTGAACCACTTGACTGTACCGTTATGCATCTCGAGCCTCCATAAAATTGTACAAAAACTATGCCTGTGTGACTCTCGCAGAGACAAAAAAACACATATCATGCTGACCATGGATGGAACTTCTTGATCAACAGAATATGTGAATCCAAGCCCACTCAAATCACAGTTGTGAGTATAACAAAGCTGTATTTTGCTGTCAACGGCTTTCCCCTTTGGGAAATCGGTTTTTTCAGCTTTTTTTAAGGTTTTTGCGTTTGGAATTTGTGCATTCTATACAAAATAGGCAAAAGTTGATTATTAAAGCAGTACCATACAAAAGCCATTCGTTCATCTGTGTTCTCAAATGACTTTTGTATGGTTTTAACAGTTTTCATGTTTTTGCGTTTAGCAGTTCACCGGAAGGCCGTCAGGGAGCCGATCCGGGGATCGCTTCCACGAAGGAAATGCCTCCCTTCGGAGCATCGTCTCCGGCGGAACCGGACGCATCCGTTCCGGACGGACTTACGCCCGCTTCAGCGGATGCTGTTTCCTCGGACGCTTCGGATGTCACAGACGGACCGGCGTCATTGCCCGCTGTCTCCGGCTCCGTCGAAGCCTCTTCCGTATTCCCGGCGCTGCCGGACGAGACCCCCGGTCCCGCGGCCCCGGGCCCCTCATTTTCAGAAGTTCCGGAAATTCCGGGGCCAGCCCCAGGGCCGGCAGTCCCGGAGGTTCCGCTTTCGCCGCCATTCCCTGCAGTCTCAGTCCCGGCTCCGCTGTCCGCCGCCGTCTCCGCCGCTGTCTCTGCCGGTGTCTCCGCCTTGATATACCCCTTGCTGATGGCATATTCCTGCCAGCCGAGTCTGAGCTCGGTCATCGCGTCGTAGAGGACAGTCTTGTTCTTCTGCCAGATCCCTTCCAGATCCGACTCCGGAAGCGGGCAGGTGCCAAGCCCTGTTTCGATCGTGATGCAGGGCGTGCTGAGGTTCACATTGAACCAGGTCTTCATGCTTCCGATCCCGGTCCCGCTGGACTCCTCCGCCACCGCGCTGTAGCCTGTATCAAGCCGCACCAGCTCCGCCAGCACCCGGTTCCTCGCATTGACCTCTTCCGATGCCGAAGGTACATACCAGTAGATCACCTGGCCCTGGGCGTGGTAGCTCAGCACCTCGTCGAAATGTTCCTTCTCCGCGAGCTGCACCAACCCTTTTGTTTCCGGTTCAGACTCCGGCGACGGCCCCTTGTAGAGGTCATTGGAAGGCTTGTTCCTCAGGTCGTCCAGCTCTGCCCATCTCGCCGTATTGAAGTTCCGGTTCAGATCCACGCCGCTTCCGTTGTTCTTCCACTTGTTCAGGTACCAGATATATTTATTGACGTCCGTAAGGAGCTGCCACTCAGACCAGCTCTCCAGGATGCTGTCCACCTTGTTCCGCATCTGCTGCGTCTTAAGGCCCTGCACGCCGTACTGGGAAAGAGCGCAGCCGTCCGGCGCGAACATGGGCACCACGTGGATGCAGACCGAGTCGAGGGACGTGTCGCCGCCCGCCTTCCGGTCCAGAAGGTCCTTGACCTGCCGCATCACCAAAGGCGTCGTCATATATTCCCGGCCGTGAGTCGACGCGACCACGAGGATCTTCTTCGAAGCGCCGGCATTTCCCAGGACCGCGTGGAACACCTCACGTCCGTCGGCGGTCTTCGCGATGGAATCCACCGTGATCCCGAAGGAATTCCGAAGGGCGTTAAGGTCCTCCTCCAGCATCTCATAGGTGTACATGCCGCTCCCGTTGAAATAATAGCCGTCGGATTTCGAAGCCTTGGCGCGCGGCGCGAACGACTGGGGAAATGACTCCGGGACCAGGGTGGAAGCAGCGACTTCGGAAGGTCCTGACGCGCTGCTGTTAGTGTTCTTCACTACCGTCGCAGCGAAAGACTGCGGGACCGCCGCAGACACTGTCATGAGAACGATGGCCGCCGTTGCTGCAAAAGATCTTAATTTCATAAGCTTACCGGTCCTTTCCTGATTCTTCCGGGCTTTCCGTACGCTTTCATTTTCTGCGTGCTTTCATTTTCTGTACGCTTTTGAGCTTTCCGTAAAGCCGTGCCCCTATCATAACAGGACAGACCTTGGAAAAATGCTCGCATTTCGATTAAGATTCCGTAATAAATGAGGCGGAATGTTGCCATTTGACCGAATCATCCGACCTTTGTATAATGGACAGAACAGCAAGCTTCAAAAAGGGGGTAATTTATATGGAACGTGAATCATTTCAGTCGCGGATCGGATTTATCCTGGTCAGCGCCGGCTGCGCCATAGGTATCGGGAACGTGTGGAAGTTCCCCTATGTGACCGGGGCGAACGGGGGCGGCATCTTCGTCCTGTTCTACCTGCTCTTCCTGGTCATCATGGGTCTTCCGGTCCTGACCATGGAGTTCGCCGTGGGACGCGCCTCCAAAAAGAGCGCCTACCTCGGCTTCAAAGCGCTTGAGCCAAAAGGAAGCGTGTGGCACCTGCACGGTCTCGTCTGTGCCGGCGGCTGCACACTGCTCATGATGTACTATACCACAGTGTCCGGCTGGATGCTGTCCTACTTCATCAAGTTTCTGACCGGGACCTTCGAAGGCATGGCGACAGACCAGGTGGACGGCGTGTTCGGCGCCATGCTGGGCTCTCCTTCGGAGATGGGCCTCTTCATGGTCATCACGGTCATCGGCGGCTTCCTGGTGTGCTCCCTGGGCATCCAGGCCGGCGTTGAACGCGTCACCAAAGTCATGATGACCGGTCTTCTGGTCCTCATCGTCGTCCTTGCCATCCACAGCCTGATCCTGCCCGGCGCGGCAGAAGGCCTCCGCTTCTATCTGCTCCCCGACTTCGCGCGGGCAAAGGAGCAGGGTCTCAGCCAGGTGATCACCGGCGCCATGAACCAGGCCTTCTTCACCCTGAGCCTCGGTATCGGCTCCATGCAGATCTTCGGAAGCTACATGAATAAGGAGAAGACA
>OMRS01000206.1 GCA_900313545.1 uncultured Eubacteriales bacterium
CGCCTTCTCCTTCAGCAACATCGGCGGTCTGCTGGTGGCCCGGCTCATGTATACCCTCTCCGGAGGCAAGATCAATCCCCTCATCGGCTCCGCCGGCGTGTCCGCCGTGCCTATGGCCGCCCGTGTGTCCCAGCGTGAAGGCCAGAAGGCGAATCCTTCCAACTTCCTGCTGATGCATGCCATGGGCCCCAACGTGGCCGGCGTCATCGGTTCCGCCATCGCCGCAGGCTTCCTGCTGAGCGTGTTTGGCGGCTGATCCCCAAAACCTGTCTGCCGCAGCTCCTTTGGAGCTGCGGCATTTTTATTCGAAGAGGAGGCGCCATGAACCAGAAGGAACGAATGCTGGCCAATCTGCCCTACAGACCCATGCAGGACGGACTTGCGCAGGAGCGGCGGGAAAACCGTGCCAGGGTTTATGAGTACAATCAGCTGCCCCCGGAAAGGTGGGACGAGCAGGAGACGCTGCTGCGGCGCATCCTGGGCAGCGCAGGGACAGATGTGTACATACATCCTCCCTTCCACTGCGACTACGGGTACAACATCCACGTGGGAGACGGGTTCTATGCCAACACCAACCTGACTGTGCTGGATGTGGGACAGGTGCGAATCGGCAACGGGGTCATGTTCGGACCGAACGTGGCCCTCTATACCGCAGGGCATCCCGTTCATCCGGAGACCCGGAAATCGGGCGATGAGTACGGCATTGACATCACCATCGGGAACAATGTGTGGATTGGCGGGAATACGGTGGTCCTGCCCGGGGTGAACATCGGGGACAATACGGTGATCGGAGCGGGAAGCGTGGTGACCCGGGATATCCCGTCCGGTGTGGTGGCAGCGGGCAATCCATGCCGGGTGCTCAGG
The DNA here is from genome assembly GCA_900313545.1 of uncultured Eubacteriales bacterium. The sequence continues at coordinate 865 of OMRS01000206.1, forward strand.
CCGGTGACGGAGGAGGACAGGGACGTCTATTTCCGGGACCGGCGCTTTGATGTGGAGGACTACAGGTAGAGCGCCCTTGCTGCACCGGCGCCAGGAGCAAATGACCGGGAGGGGGCGCGAAAAAAGGAAGCGCAGCACGCGGAAACGGCAGGAGGGCGCGGTCCCGCTCAGAAGGAGATGCAGGGACGGGACATTCCCAAAGGGCCGTGTGCGCCCCGAAACCCTTCCCACGGACCTGCGCGGGGCCGAAGGCGCCCTTCACCTGGCTCCGGCTTCCCGGAGCAGCTCCTTCAGGGCCCGGATCCTGAAGAAGGGACCCTCTTCGTCGGATGCCGGATGAGGCGCGATCAGAATCGGCGTGATGCCCAGAGCGGAGGCCTCGTCCAGATTGGCAGGGTTGTCATCGATGAAGGCTGTTTCGCGTGCCGGAACGCCGGATTTGTGCAGGGCATCCAGATAGATGCGGGGGTCGGGCTTCATGATGCCCAGATCGCAGCTGAAGGTGACCCATGAAAAGAACCGGGAAAGGCCAAAGGTTTCCAGCTGGATGCCGGTGCTGGGCCAGGTGTCCGAAATGACGCCAAGCCGGTGGGTCCTGTTCAGCGTCTCCAGCACTTCATGCGCCTGCGGGTCGGGGAGATAGTTGTCCATATTGAAGGTGCGGTCACGGGCGATCTGCTCCACTTGGGAGGCGGACAGCCCTAGGCCCAGCTCTTCTGAAAGGAGGGCATAATAGGCCTCAAACTGCCGGAGCTCCTGCTGCGTCGTGGTGATGCGGTGGTTTTTCGCCAGAAAGCGGAAGCCGGTCTCCAGCGCGCGGCGGATCTCACCCTCGCTTCGCAGCTTCAGCGCATTTCCGGCTTCCTTCCGGAACCGGAGCGTCAGCATCCAGTCGCCTGAAGCAGGGGCAAGCAGCGTGTAGCCCAGATCGAAAAAGATGACGGATTTGTCTTGCAGTATCGGGAGCATTCTTCCACCTCACAGTCCTGTTTGCATGGATTTTTTTCGGGGACCCTGCAGGAGCGCATCAAAGGGCCTGCAGGTTCGCCCTGTCCATCCTACCCTGATCTGCGGAACTGTCAAGGACATCCGGAAACAGACCGGACGGCCGGGAGAGCCGGGAACTTCCATGCATGGGAGGCTCCGGAGATAAGAGGGGGAAAGACCGGCCCGGGGCTTGTGCAGGCGCGAAAAACATGCTATGTTTAGTCCGAAGGTGGTCTTTCTGCAGAGGCGAAGAGGATCTCTGCATTTGAGCGGTCCGGGCAGGCCGGGTCGGCGGAACAGGACGCCTTCATTCCAGGCAGGCTTTCATGGACATAGAGAAAGGAGACGGACATGATCTACGATTTTACTCTGACCACGGGAAAGGGAGAGGAACTGCACCTGGACGCATTCCGGGGAAAGGTGATTCTGGTGGTGAACACCGCCACCGGATGCGGCTTTACCCCGCAGTATGCCCCTATTGAGGAACTGTACCGCAACTACCATGACCGGGGACTGGAGATCCTGGATATCCCCTGCAACCAGTTTGGTGCTCAGGCACCGGGCTCCGATGATGAAATCCACGAATTCTGCACCGTCCATTACAACACCACCTTTCCTCAGATGAAGAAGGCGGACGTGAACGGGCCGGATGAGCTGCCCCTGTACACCTGGCTCAAGGCACAGAAGGGCTTTGAAGGGTTCAGCGCCCATCCCTACAAGGAACTGCTGGAAGGCATGTTTGCCAAGGCGGATCCGGACTGGGCCAGCAAGCCGGACATCAAGTGGAACTTTACCAAGTTCGTGATCGACCGTCAGGGCAATGTGGTCGCCCGCTTTGAGCCCACGGCGGACATGGCGGAAGTGGAGCGCTGCATCGTCTCCCTGCTGTAAGACCATGGCGCCCTCCCGAAAACTGGGAGGACGCTTTTTTTCGCAGGCGGCGCGGGATGCGCGCAGGGACCCGGGATGGAAGAGGAAAATGCGCCGGGATCCGGGAGCCCGGAAGGCAAAAGAAGCAAACGTACATACGCCATTGGCGGAGGTTCCGCTTGACAAGGAACCGGGGATATGGTAAAAAGTACGGCGGTTTGAACAGACATAACCGCAGGATTTGGGCCTGCGTCCCACGATGAAAGGAGCCAGACATGAGTGAACTGTTCCATTCTCAGTCTCTGGACGGATATACCGAGGGAGGCAGTGTCTCCCGGATATCTGATGATATATTCCTTTTTCCCGGCTTCTGTGATGTACATGTGCATTTCAGAGAGCCGGGTTTTTCTTATAAGGAGACCCTGAAGACGGGCAGCCTGGCGGCGGCCCGGGGCGGGTACACCGCCGTGTGCACCATGCCCAACCTGAACCCGGTTCCGGACTCCACGGCGCATCTGGCTCTGCAGGAGGAGGGGATCCGGCAGGCGGGGGGACTTGTGGACATCTATCCCTACGGCGCCCTGACGGTGGGCGAGAAGGGAGAGGAGCCCTCTGACCTGGAGGGACTGGCTCCGCGGGTCATCGCCTTTTCGGACGACGGGCGCGGTGTCCAGAGCGAAAGCATGATGCGCTCCCTCATGGAGCGGTGCCGGAAACTGGGGAAGATCATCGCGGCCCACTGCGAGGACAACCGGCTGCTGCGGGGCGGTTACATCCATGACGGGGTGTACTGCCGGGAGCATGGACACCGGGGGATCTGCTCCGAA
>OMRS01000256.1 GCA_900313545.1 uncultured Eubacteriales bacterium
CCAAAGACATCATTGATCATTTTAAAATTGTTGATGTCCAGGTAGGCGACATAATACTTCCTCTCCGGATGCGCATCCAGGCGTTCCCGGATTCTCTCCATCAGGTACTGCTTGCGGTACAGCCCGGTCAGCGAATCATAGTGGGCCAGATAGCGCTCCTTCTGGAAGGCCTTCTGCTGCTCCGTCTCGTCCTGAAGCACCAGAAAGGAGCCGATGAGCCGGCCTCCGGAATCCAGCACGGTATGCTTGACCAGGTTGAAATACCGCTCTCCCAGGGTCCTCTGGCACCTCCAGTCGCTCTGGTCCAGTCTGAGTCCCGGGAACAGTTCGTTCAGCCTGTTTACACAGTGACCCAGATTATGTTCATCAAGGTCCACCATGCGCAGCCCATGCTCGTCCGCCCAGACACACTGCTGACTGTCATCAAAGAAGAACAGCGCATCCGTCAGCCCTGAAGTGACATTGGCCAGCAGGTGGTCCAGCATCCGGACCGGTCTGTACAGAAGAGAAAAATAGTACACCAGCAGTCCAAACATCCCGTAGGCGATCACGGTGCGCTTTACAGGCGTGCGTGAAAAGAGATAAAACATTTCCCAGATGCCGGTTCCTACGAGCAAAAGAAGGATGAGAGAGTATTTTTCCGAATAGATCCGCGGGGCGCGGAACATCTTGACCAGAAGGATCACGAAGGAGGCGCCCAGCAGGATATAGACCAGCCCCAGATGCAGATTCCTTCCAATATAGGATTTGACATTGTAATACGGCGCCCCGTATGCCTCCATCACATCCGGCGCAAACACATGTCCCGTAAATGGATTGCACAGAATCTGCACAATATCCACCGTGATCGCGCCGATCACCAGAGTGTGCAGGGACCGTCTCCATTTCAATCCGCAGTACAGCAGCACAAAGTCCAACAGCGCATACATGGTCAGATCAATGCCCACCATGTACATATACCGTCCAAAGACCGACAGTTCCTCGGTAATTGCAACGGTAATCAGGAAATTTCCAATGACAGGAGGAAGCAGACTGATCAGCAGATTCGTCACCTTCGGTGCAATTTCCTTTTCGGATTGCCTGCTGAACATGGCGCACACGCCCAGTGCGGCTGCCATCAGCAGCATGATCAGTCCAATGAGTGTTCTCACATCATCCCCCCTTTCCTTAAATGTCCTTCCGGTATTCCCGCAAAATCCCCCTGTCCCCGTGCGATCTCACCAGCAGATTCCTCGGGAGCCGTTTTCATTCCCGTATTATATCAGTAACCTTTTTCACGTGTCCATTCCGAAATAATAATACAATGCAGAATATTTTTGATGCGACACAAATTGTTGGTTGCCGTCTCTTCCTGGTCTTTAGGTCACGGATTTCAAAGGAATACTTCGAAACCGGAAAAGCGTCTGTCCTCTCTCTGACTTTGTCCGCGGACGTCCGGGTGATCACAGCGGCATGGATATCCTTCGGAACCCGGACCGGACTGCAGTCCCCGACGGATCACTTCTCATCATGCGAAAAGGCCCCGGAGGATTCTCAAAGGAGAAATCCCCCGGGGCTTTCTGGTTGTCCGCAAAGCGGCCTCTTTTCAAGAATATCTCGTCCCGTCAGTATTCAAAGGATCCTTCAAACACCGTCACCGCTTCTCCGGTCAGGGTCATCCGGTGATCGTCATCGTACACTCTCAGGTCTCCTCCGAGCATTTTGGCACGGATATCCATGTTCCGGCTGCACAGTCCCAGTTCACATGCGACCGCCGCAGCCGCACATGCCCCGGTTCCGCAGGCCAGAGTTTCTCCGTTGCCCCGTTCAAATACCCGGATTCTCAGCGTCTGCGGGTTCACCACACGAACAAACTCCACGTTGACCCTGTCCGGGAACCGGGGATGATGTTCAAACAGCGGACCGATTCTCTCCAGGTTCAGGGAATCCAGATCATCGCAGAACACCACACAGTGGGGATTTCCCATGGATACGCAGTAGATTTTCCATTGTCTGCCATCCACCTCCAGGATTTCTCCCATCACCTGCCTCGTTTCAGCCTTGACCGGGATCTTCCGGGCATCAAATTCAGCAATGCCCATATCCACGCTCACCGAGCTGACCCGTCCCTCACGGATATACAGATACAGCCGATGAACACCGCTTCTGGTTTCAATGTTCATGTATTCGCTGTGGACATATCCTCCGTCATAGAGGTACTTGGCCACACAGCGGATGCTGTTTCCTGCCATCCGGCCTTCACTGCCATCCTGGTTGAATATCCTCATCCGGGCATCGGCCACCGCCGAGGGTTCGATCAGCACAACGCCGTCACCGCCGATTCCGTAATGCGGCCTGCACAGGCGAACACAGATGGATTCCGGAGCACTGAGGCGTCCGTCAAAATTCTCCACAAAAATGTAGTCATTGCCGCAGGACTGCATCTTGGCAAAATGAACCTGCTGCTTCCAGGGGCGCAGGTGGTTGATGTCCACCAGTTCGGTATTGAGGAGATTGAAACGGCTTTCGATGATTTCCGCCAGGGCATTGGCGGTGTCCATGGATGTCAGGCATGGAATCCGCAGCTGCATGGCCCGCCTGTGAAGTACCGTGTAATCCCCCACGGTGGTATCCTTTACCGCGCCCGTGTAAATGATGTAGGAGATGCTCCCGCTTTCCATGAGGCGGAAGATGTCATCTCCCTCGGCGGCATTCCTGACGCTTTCAACCGGGATGCCCAGGGTCGATATCGCCTGTGCCGTCCCGCTGGTCGCATACAGGCGCATTCCCAGGTCATAAAAGCGTTTTGCCAGAGACAGGCTCTCCAGATAATCGCTTTCCTCCACGCTGATGAGCACTCCGCTGGGACGCGCCGCATCCCGTGACGGAACCGTAAATCCTGCAGCCGTCAGTCCCTTGAATAGCGCTTCCGACATGGTGGTGCCGATTCCCAGCACCTCACCCGTGGATTTCATTTCCGGTCCAAGAATGGAGTTGGCATCCACCAGCTTCTCAAAGGAAAAGACCGGGACCTTCACGGCCACATAGGGGGAAGAGCGATACAGTCCGCAGCCGTACCCCAGCGTCTTCAGGGGTTCCCCCAGCATCACACGGGCTGCCAGGTCCACCATGGGGACGCCCGTGACCTTGCTGATATAGGGGACCGTCCGGCTGGCCCGGGGATTGACTTCGATGACATAAAGCTCATCCTGCCAGATCAGGTACTGGATGTTGACCAGGCCCCGGGTTTTCAGGGCGAGGGCCAGTTTCTCCGAGCAGTCGCAGATCCGCTGCAAAAACTTGTCCGTCAGGTTGTAGGGCGGATACACGGCAATGGAATCTCCGCTGTGAACTCCGGCCCGTTCGATGTGTTCCATGATTCCGGGGATCAGCACATCCCTGCCGTCGGAGATCACATCCACCTCCAGCTCAATGCCCGGCATGAACTTGTCCACCAGCACCGGATTCTCAATGCCTCCGGAGAGGATGCGTTCCATGTAATTACGGGTCTGCTCCGGAGACCAGGTAATGGTCATGTTCTGACCGCCAATGACATAGGAGGGACGAAGCAGCACCGGATATCCCAGACGCTCGGAGGCCTCGAGCGCTTCCTCCATGGTGGACACCGCCTCCCCCTTGGGACGGTGAAAGCCAAAGTTCTGGAGCAGCTTGTCAAACCGGCTTCTGTCCTCCGCAAGGTCGATGCCGTCCGCGGAGGTCCCCAGGATCTTCACTCCCCGCTTATCCAGATATCCGGCCAGCCGAATGGCCGTCTGTCCGCCAAAGGCCACCACCACGCCCTCCGGCTTTTCCACCCGGATGATGTTCATCACATCCTCCGGACACAGGGGTTCAAAGTACAGCCTGTCGGCCGTGTCATAATCCGTGGAAACCGTCTCGGGGTTGTTGTTCACGATCACCACGTCATAGCCCATCTGCTGGAGGATCCACACACAGTGTACGGAGCTGTAGTCAAACTCGATGCCCTGCCCGATGCGGATGGGGCCGGAGCCCAGCACCATGATCACCGGCTTGCCGCTGCGCGCAAAGTTTCTGGATTCGCAGTAGCTGTCGCAGGACGAGTAAAAATACGGCGTGCAGGCATCAAATTCCGCTCCGCAGGTGTCCACCATCTTGTAGCTGTAGGCAAACTCCGGCAGTTCCCGCTCCCCCGAGAGCCGGGTGATGGCCGCATCCGGGTAGCCCATGCGCTTGGCCTGCAGGTACAGTTCCTTCCCCAGGGGCTCCGTTTTGAGGCGTTGCTGCATCTGCGCAAGACGGTTGATTCCGTTCAGAAACCAGTTGTCAATCCGGGTCACCTCATGAATCTGTTCCACGCTTATCCCCTGACTCAGGGCTTCAAAGATCGTGAAGATCCGGCGGTCATCCTGCCTCGTGAGCCGTTTGGTCAGCGGAACGTTGTCCATGGGAGGCGCTTCCAGGGTATCCAGGGAGATTTCCGCTCCCCGTACGGCCTTCATCAGGGCTTCCTCAAAGCTCTGGCCGATGGCCATCACCTCTCCTGTCGCCTTCATCTGAGTCCCCAGACGTCGGCTGGAGCCTGCAAACTTGTCAAAGGGCCACTTGGGGAATTTCACCACCACATAATCCAGGGCCGGCTCAAAGCAGGCACAGGTGCGTCCGGTGATCTCATTGGTCAGCTCATCCAGGCTATAGCCCAGTGCGATGCGCGTGGTCATCTTGGCAATGGGGTATCCGGTGGCCTTGGATGCCAGCGCCGAAGAACGGGAAACCCTGGGATTCACCTCGATGACCGCGTATTCGAAGCTGTCTGGATTCAGCGCAAACTGACAGTTGCACCCTCCCTTGATGTCGATGGCCTCAATGATTCGCAGGGACGCGGAGCGCAGCATCTGATATTCCTTGTCCGCCAGGGTCAGTGCGGGGGAGACCACGATGGAATCCCCCGTGTGAACTCCCACAGGGTCCACGTTTTCCATGGAGCATACCGCAATCGCATTGCCCACGGCGTCCCGCATGGTCTCAAACTCGATTTCCTTCCATCCGGCGATGGATTTTTCCACCAGAATCTGGGTAATGGGAGATGCGTCCAGTCCACCTGCGGCGATGCGTTCCATCTCCTCCGGATCGCCCGCGATTCCACCGCCGCTTCCGCCCAGGGTAAAGGCGGGGCGCACGATGACCGGGTACCCGATCTGCGAAGCCGCAGCCATGGCCTCCTCCAGGGTGGATGCGATACAGGAAGGGACCACCGGCTCCCCGATGCGCTCCATCAGGTCCCGGAACTGTTCCCTGTCCTCCGCCCTGCGGATGGCTTCGCTGCCCGAGCCCAGCATCCTCACACCGAGTCTGTCCAGCGTCCCGTTAATGCTCAGCTGCATGGCGATATTCAGGGCGGTCTGCCCTCCCAAGCCCGCCAGGATGCCGTCGGGGCGTTCCTTTTCCAGAATCCGCGAAACGGTCTCCACGGTCAGGGGCTCCAGGTAGATTTCATCCGCCAGATGACGGTCCGTCATAATGGTGGCCGGGTTGGAGTTGACCAGCACCACATTGACGCCCTCTTCACGGAGAACCCGGCAGGCCTGGGCGCCGGCGTAGTCAAATTCCGCCGCCTGCCCGATAATGATGGGACCGGAGCCGATCACCAGGACTTTACGGATGGTCAAATCCTTTGGCAACGCTCTCACCTCCCATCATCGATATAAAGCGGTCGAACAGAAAACCGGTATCCTTCGGGCCGCTGCAGGCCTCCGGATGGAACTGCACCGTAAAGCAGCGCGCATCCGGGTACAGCATGCCTTCGCAGCTGCCGTCATTGGCATTGACATACAGCTCGCGTCCCACCTGCTCAAGACTCTCGCTCACCACGGCATAACCATGGTTCTGGCTGGTGATGAAGGTCCTGTGGCTGCCCGTCAGCCTCACCGGCTGGTTGCCGCCCCTGTGCCCGTATTTCAGTTTGACAGTCTCCCCGCCCATCGCCAGTGCGGTCAGCTGATGTCCAAGACAAATGCCAAAGATGGGCAGCCGTCCCATCAGCCGGCGGATCTGTTCGATGCAGAACACGTTCACCTTGGGGTCGCCCGGTCCGTTGGACAGCATAATTCCATCCGGGGCATCCGCCAGGATCTTCTCTGCCGGCGTGGAGGACGGGACCACCGTCACCTCACAGCCCCGCTGCTGCAGACTCCTGGCGATGTTTCCCTTGGCGCCGTAATCAATGAGCGTCACCCGGAAACGCCGTTCTCCCATGGCGGGAAGGACCCTCGGGCCGGCACAGGTCACCTGGGAAACCACATCCCCCATGTCAAACCTGCTGATCAGTTCCTGGCCTTCGTCCACCTCATCACAGATGGCCGCCGTCATGACGCCCTGCTCCCGGAGAATGCGTGTAATCTGACGGGTATCCATCCCGCAGATGCCGGGAATCCGATGCTCGATGAGCATCTGTTCAACGCTGCCCTGGCTTCTGAAGTTGGAAGGCCATGTACTGATTTCACGGGTTACATAGCCCAGCAGCGCAGGCTTCCCCTCAAAATCGTCCGGGCAGACGCCGTAATTTCCGATCAGGGGAAAGGTCTGGACCACAATCTGGCCTGCATAACTGGGATCAGTGAGGGTTTCCACATACCCCACCATCCCGGTGGTGAAGACCAGTTCTCCTGCACGGCTGATCCGGGCGCCAAAGCGCTGTCCTTCAAAGACATCCCCTGAAGAAAGCACAAGGTAGGCCATCTCAGCATCCCCCCAGTGTTGCGGACATCACGGCCTTGATGGTATGCATGCGGTTTTCAGCCTGATCAAAGACGATGGAGCGGGGCCCTTCGAATACGTCATCCGTCACTTCCATCGCCTCCAGACCAAAGCGGGCATGGATATTCCTTCCGGTTTCGGTATTCAGGTCATGGAATGCAGGCAGACAGTGCATGAATACACAGTCTTTTCCGGCCATGTCCATCAGTTTCTGATTGACCTGGTAAGGCAGAAGGCTTCTGATCCTGCTTTCCCAGACCTTCTCATCCTCACCCATGGAGACCCAGACATCCGTATAGATGACATCCGCGCCTTCCACCGCTTTGGCGGGATCCTCCTCAAATTCCAGAACAGCCCCGGTCTTTGCCGCAATCTCCATGCATTGCCTGCGCAGATCGAGGGATGGGAAATACACCTCCGGCGCACAGGCGACAAACTTCATGCCCATCTTGGCGCATCCCACCATCAGGGAGTTTCCCATGTTGTTGCGGGCATCTCCCATATAGACCAGTTTACGGCCCGATACATTGCCAAAGTGCTCCCGGATGGTCATCAGATCGGCCAGAATCTGGGTGGGATGGAATTCGTTGGTCAGACCATTCCACACCGGCACACCGGAGTAGGCTGCCAGGGTTTCAACAATGCTCTGCTCAAATCCCCTGTACTCAATTCCGTCAAACATCCGTCCCAGCACCCGTGCGGTATCCTTCAGGGATTCCTTTTTTCCCATCTGGGAGCTCTTGCGGTCCAGATAGACGGCATTCATTCCCAGATC
>OMRS01000262.1 GCA_900313545.1 uncultured Eubacteriales bacterium
GACGGGGTGCGGGAGCAGATCCTGGACAGCGCCAGAAGGCTTGAAAGCGTGGTGATCCCCGTCAGGGACCGGACGGTATCTCCCGCCGTGACCCGGGCGGACCTGGAGGCCAACACCCTGCTTCGCGGAAGGCTGACCTTCCCCCTGGGACAGGGGGCCGGGGCCGAGAATGCGGCCATGGCCATCCGGGCGCTGGACGGCAGAACCCTGGCAAGCGGGGAATCCCTGTCCTTTGTCCAGGCCTGCGGGCTGTCCTCGGGTCAGGTGCCCTATGTCGTGGCGGAGGAACCCGCCTACGGGGAGGGCGTTTCCGGAGTGGGCGGCGGCATCTGCCGCGCCGCATCCGCCGTGTACCGTCTGGCGCTTGAGAACGGGCTGACGGTCACCCAGCGGCATCCGGCGGCGCAGCCCCAGACGGGCATCCCCGCGGGAGAGGAGGCCGCGGTCTCCTCCCAGGGGCTGGATCTGGTGGTGGAAAACAGCACCGGATATCCTCTGTACCTGATGTGCCGCACCTATGAGGCCGCCGGGGAACTCCAGGCGGAACTGCTCCTGATCGGCGCGCCGCTTCATGCGGCATATTCCCTGGAGAGCACGTCCACGGTGCTTCCGGCGCCGGAGGAGCCGGTGTACATCCTGGACAGGGAGGGACGCTATGCCACCTATCAGGACGAGCACGTTCCCGTCTCTGAAGCCAGGGACGGTCTGGAGGCCGTGGTCCAGCTTGTGGAAACCGGAGAGGACGGACAGGAACGCTCGCGCACGGAAATCAGCAGGGACCGCTATGAACCCGCGCCGCAGCGGATCTATGTCGGAAGTCAGACGAGATCGACGTAAGGAGGAAAAATAAGATGAGCACCTTTTTGAAGACCAACCGCGGCCCCAGGGCCGTCGGCCCCTACAGCACCGTCGCGGTGCATGACGGCATTGCCTACCTGAGCGGCGTCATCGGCATTGTGCCGGAGAGCGGAAAGCTGGCGGAGGGCGGCACCCTGGCGCAGGCCAGGCAGGTGCTGGACAACCTCCGGGTGATCCTCGAGGAGCTGGGCCTGGGCATGTCGGATGTCCTCAAGACCACGGTCTTTTTGACGGACATCGGGGAATTCGGGGCGGTGAACGCGCTCTATGGAGAGGCCTTCACCGAACCGTACCCGGCCCGCAGCTGCGTGCAGGTGGCCATGCTTCCCCTGGGTGCCGGCATTGAAATCGAAGCGATTGCGGCATGCAGGGAGGCGGAATGATGGACAACCCTCAGGAACTGCGGTACCTGGAGCTGCTCAGGCGCCAGTATCCCACCATCCGGGAGGCCTCGGCCCATGTGGCCTACCTGAGGGCCGTGCTGCAGCTTCCCAAGGGTACCGAGCATTTTCTCTCGGACCTCCACGGGGAGCACGCGGCCTTTGTGCACATGCTCCACAATGCCAGCGGCGTGGTCAAGCGCAAGATCAACGACCTGTACAGCGATATCCTGACCAAGCATGAGCGGGACATGCTGGCCACCCTGATTTACTATCCCGAGGAAAAGCTGGCCCTGCTCAAGAAGCAGGGTATGGTGGACAGCGAGTGGTACCGCCTGACCATCTACCGGCTGCTGCAGGTGAGCCGCATGTGCTCGGTCAAGTACACCCGCAAGCGGGTCCGTTCGTCCCTTCCCAAGGAACTGGGCAGCATCATCGAGGAGATGCTCATGGCCGACGGCACCCCGGACAAGGAAGGGTACTACCGGGAGGTCATGGCCTCCGTCCTGGAGACGGGACTTGCGGATGCCATGATCATCTCCCTGTCCCGGCTGGTGCAGACGCTGGCCATCGACCGGCTGCACATCATCGGGGACATCTTTGACAGGGGCCCCCGGGCCGACCTCATCATGGACGCCCTGGAGACCTATCACCAGGTGGATGTGCAGTGGGGCAACCATGACATCGTCTGGATGGGCGCGGCAGCCCTGTCCGAGGCCTGCATCGCCCAGGTGATCGTGACCTCGCTCAAGTATGCGAACCTGGAGACCCTTGAAATCGGCTACGGCATTTCCCTGCGGCCGCTCACCAACCTGGCGCTGGTCAGCTACGGCGACGATCCCTGTGAGGAATTCCTTCCCAAGTCCAACGGCGAGGAGCTGGATGAGGATGAGATGGAGATCGCCCGGATGCACAAGGCCATGGCGGTCATCCAGTTCAAGCTGGAGGGCGAGCTGGTCCGCCGGCATCCCGAATACGGCATGGAAGGGCGGCGCCTGCTTCACCGCATCGACTACCAGAACGGCACCATCACGCTGGATTCCGGGACGTACCCGCTGCGCAGCTGCCATTTCCCCACCATCAATCCTGAGGATCCCTATGCCCTCAGCCCGGTGGAACGGGAGACCATGGACCGTCTGGTGCTGGAGTTTGCCCATTCCGAGAAGCTGCAGCGCCATGTGCAGTTCCTCTACAGCGCGGGCGGCATGTACCTGTGCTGCAACGGCAACCTGCTCTATCACGGCTGCATCCCCATGAATGAGGACGGGAGCTTTGCCTCCATCCCCGTGGACATCGAGGCGGCCCACTGCGGCAAAAAGGGCATCGACGACGCGGACCGCCTGGCCCGCAAGGGATACTTTTCCAAGGTGGGCAGCGAGGCCCGCTGCCAGGGGCAGGATTTCCTGTGGTACCTGGGCTGCGGCCCGGCGTCTCCCCTGTTCGGCAAGGACCGCATGGCGACCTTTGAGCGCTACTTTATCGCCGACAAGTCCACCCATACCGAGCACAAGAACGCCTATTACGACCACCAGGACGAGGAGGAGACCGCGCTGCGGATCCTGCGGGAGTTTGGACTCGGCGAGGAAGGCTGCATAGTCAACGGCCATGTGCCGGTGAAGGTGGGCAGGGGAGAGAGCCCCGTGAAGGCGGGAGGAAAGCTGCTGGTGATCGATGGCGGCATGTCCCGGGCCTACCAGCCGGTGACCGGCATTGCCGGCTACACCCTGATCTTCACCTCCAACGACATGTCCCTGGTGGCCCATCAGCCCTTTGTGTCCAAGGCGGCGGCCATTTCCGACGAACAGGATATCCATTCCCGGCAGATGGTCGTGCGCAAAATGCCCAAACGGCTGCTGATTGCGGATACCGATGACGGCGCGGTGATCTCCCGCCAGGTGGAGGACCTGATGGCCCTCATTGAAGCCTACCGTCACGGCGTCCTCAAGGAAGCCCGGACGTAACCGGGGACGACGATATGATGAAACAAATGGAAGCTACGGTCCTGGGGGCCGGGCTGGCGGGCTGCGAGGCGGCCTGGCAGCTGGCCTGCCGGGGCATTCATGTGACCCTGGTGGAAATGAAGCCGGAGCAGTATACCCCGGCGCATCACGCTCCGGGATTTGCGGAACTGGTCTGTTCCAACTCCCTGCGGGGGGAAAGCCTGACCAATGCGGTGGGCCTCCTCAAGGAGGAGATGCGGCAGATGTCCTCCCTGATCATGAGGGCGGCGGATGAGACCCGGGTCCCTGCGGGCGGCGCCCTGGCGGTGGACCGGATCCGTTTTTCGGAGGCGGTGACCCGCTGCCTCAGCGCCCATCCCCGGATTACCCTGGAGCGCAGGGAGGCGAGGGAGATCCCCCTGAAAAACGCCGTGATCGCCACGGGCCCCCTGACCTCGGATGCGCTGGCACAGCAGATTGCCGCCCTGCCGGGGCTGTCGACCCTGTCCTTTTATGACGCGGCGGCGCCCATCGTGTCCGGGGACTCCCTGGACATGAGCCGGGTGTTTGCGCAGGGCCGCTATGCCCAGGACAGCGACTATCTCAACTGCCCCATGAACGAGGCGCAGTACCACGCCTTTGTGCAGGCGCTTCGGGAAGCGGAAAAGGCCCCGGTTCACGGCTTTGACGGCACCCAGGTCTTTGAAGGCTGCATGCCGGTGGAGGTCATGGCCCAGCGGGGCGAGATGGTGCTGGCCTTTGGCCCCATGAAGCCCGTGGGACTGGTGGACCCGGAGACGGGGAAGCCTCCCTTTGCGGCAGTCCAGCTGCGCAGGGAGAACGCGGAAGGGACCCTGTTCAACCTGGTGGGTTTTCAGACAAGGCTGCGCTTTGGCGAACAGCGCCGGGTCTTTTCCATGATCCCGGGACTGGAACAGGCGGAGTTTGTCCGCTATGGCGTCATGCACCGCAACACCTTCCTGCATTCCCCGGGATTTTTGGACTGCAGATATCAGATGCTGGGCAGGGAGTCGGTGTATTTTGCCGGACAGATGACCGGCGTGGAAGGGTATGTGGAGAGCGCCGCCTCAGGCCTTGTGGCCGGCCTTTCCCTGGCTCGCCAGATGCAGGGCCTGCCCCCGGTGGACTTTACGGCGGAAACGGCGCTGGGCGCCCTGGGGCTGCATGTCTCCCGGGAACAGGCGGATTTCCAGCCCATGAACATCAACTTTGGCATTATGGCGCCTCTGCCCCGGAAGGTCCGGGGGAAAAAGGAGCGGGCGCTGGCGGTGGCCGCGCGGTCGCTTGACCGCATCGAGGCCCTGCGCAGCAATCCCCTTGCAGAGGACTTTTACGGGGAACATTCCCGGGAAAAATGGAGGACAGAATGGAACTGAGAGGAACGACGATCTGCGCGGTGGAGCGGGACGGACATATTGCCGTGGCCGGAGACGGCCAGGTGACCATGGGCGAATCCGTGGTCTTCAAATCCACGGCCCGGAAGGTGCGCAGGATTTATGGCGGAAAAGTGGTCACGGGCTTTGCCGGAAGCGTGGCGGATGCCTTTGCCCTGAGCGAGCGCTTCGAGGCCAAACTGGAGCAGTTTGCCGGCAACCTGGAGCGCTCCGCGGTGGAGCTGGCCCAGGAATGGCGGGCGGACAAGGCCATGCGCAAGCTGGAGGCCATGCTGATTGTGGCCTGTGACAACGAAATGATGATCATCTCCGGAACCGGCGAGGTCATCACCCCTGACGGGGGCGTGTGCGCGGTGGGCTCCGGCGGGAACTACGCCCTGGCGGCTGCACGTGCCCTGCGGGAGAACACGGACCTGAGCGCCAGGGAGATCGCGGAGAAGGCGCTGCACATTGCGGCGGACATCTGCGTGTTTACCAATCACAACATCATCATCGAGGAAGCCTGAGGGCGGAGGAAGCGATATGGAACTGACACCCAAACAGATTGTGCGGGAACTGGACCGCTACATCATCGGCCAGGATGAAGCCAAGCGGGCGGTGGCCATTGCCCTGCGCAACAGGTACCGCCGCTCACAGCTCCCTGAGGAGATCCGCAGGGAGATCATCCCCAAGAACATCCTCATGGTCGGCCCCACCGGCGTGGGCAAGACGGAGATCGCCCGCCGGCTGGCACGGCTGGTGGACGCCCCCTTTGTGAAGGTGGAGGCCACCAAGTTCACGGAAGTGGGATATGTGGGCCGGGATGTGGAGAGCATCATCCGGGACCTGGTGGAGGCCAGCATGCGCCTTTGCAAGGACCAGGCCAGAAAGAATGTCCGCAGTTCCGCGGAATCCAGGGTGAATGAACGGATCCTGGACATCCTGGTGCATCCCAACCGCAAGAAGGCCAATCCCATTGACATTCTGCTGGGGCAGAAGCCGGCTCAGGAGGAGAAACCCCAGGAGCTCCCCGGCGGCGAATCCTCCTCCCTGCGGGAGAAGCTTCTGGCCGGGGAACTGGAGAACATGGAGATCGAGATCGAGGTGGAGGATGCGCCCCAGCCCATCGAGGTGAACGGGGCCTCCGTGACCATCGGGACCATCATGGGGGATATGCTGCCCAAGCGCACCAAGATGCGGCGGATGAAGATCAGCGAGGCCCGAAAGCTCCTTCTGTCGGAGGAAGAGGACAAGCTCATCGACATGGATGCCATCCGCGAGGAGGCGGTGCGCCGCGCGGAACAGGACGGCATTGTGTTCATCGATGAAATTGACAAGGTGGCCGGCCGCTCCACCAATGGCCCTGACGTGAGCCGGGAAGGCGTCCAGCGGGACATCCTGCCCATCGTGGAGGGCAGCACCGTGAACACCAAGTACGGCGTGGTCCATACGGACTACATTCTCTTCATCGCCGCCGGCGCCTTCCATGTGGCCAAGGTTTCGGACCTGATTCCGGAGCTGCAGGGACGCTTCCCGGTACATGTCACCCTGAAACCGCTGACCCGGGAGGACTTCAAGGCGATTCTCACCAAGACGGACAATGCCCTGACCCGGCAGTATGAAGCGCTGCTCGGCGTGGAGCATGTGCATCTGCGCTTTGAGGAGTCCGCCATGGACGTGCTGGCGGAGGAAGCGGAGCGGGACAACCTGAACAGCGAGGACATCGGTGCCAGGCGCCTGCATACGCTCTTTGAACAGGTGCTGGAGGATATCTCCTTCAATGCCGCAGGCGAGATTCCGGATGACGTGGAAGTGGTGATCAACGGCGATTATGTCCGGGAACACCTGGTCAAGGCCCAGAGGCCGGACATGAAGCGGTACATTCTGTAAGAGACGGACAGCGGGCAGGGACTGCCCGCTGTTTTGAATGGAGGAACAAGGACAGGTGACGGCATCAGCGTGGTGCAGAAGACTGGTGATTCTGCTGATCGGCGTGCTGCTGGGCTGTGTGCTGGTAGTGGCCCTGGTGGATCCGTTTGAGATTTATCACCGGGCATGGGGGTATACGCCTCCCTACCGCAGTGAGACCCAGAGCTATTCCAATGCCGGCATTGCCAGACAGTATGCGTATGACAGCGTGATCATCGGCTCATCGGTCACGGAAAACTGCAGACCTTCGGTATATGCGGAGGAACTGGGCGGACGCTTTGTCAAGCTGTGCATGAACGGCGGAATGTCCGCGGACCATGCCCGGATGCTGAAGCTGGCCTTTGAAACGCATTCCCTGCGCCGGGTGGTCTACGGGATCGACCTGTTCGCCTTCAATGTGTATTACACCAACCAGAAGATGAGGACCCCCGATTACCTGTACAGCCTGACCGTTCTGGATGATGCACCGTACTGGTTCAACCGGGATGTGTGGTTTACGGAGATCCCGGAGGCGCTGGGGCAGTGGGGGGAGACCCCGCAGGAGGAACTGGCCGAGAGGATGTACAGCTGGGATCCGCCCTGGCTTCCGGGTGCCCAGGGCCTGATCGGCCGGCTTCAGCTGGGGCCCTGGCCTCAGCAGCAGGAGTATGACCCTGAGCTGACCCGGGGATGCGTGGAGCACAACCTGCTGCCCTTCATCCGGGCGCATCCCGAGACCCGGTTTGACCTCTTTTTCCCGCCCTACTCCAGGCTGTACTGGGTCAATGAAGCCTCACAGGGACGGCTGGAGGAGGACCTGGGCGTGAAAATGGAAGTGGTCAGGATGCTGCTGGACTGCGGCAATGTCCGTCTTTTTGACTTCCAGATGGACCCGGGCACCCAGGATTACGACCGGTACTATGACCTGATTCATTATCTGTCCGGGGTGAATGACGATCTGGCCAGGGATATGGCCGGGGGCAGAGGGCAGATCACCAGTCTTGCGGAAGTGGAGCAGGGGTGCCGGCAGCTGGCCCGGGACGTCCGGGAGTGGTTTGATCCCTGAAAACGTGAAAGGGAGC
>OMRS01000105.1 GCA_900313545.1 uncultured Eubacteriales bacterium
CGCCGGTTCCCTGTCCAAGCGGCTGGGCATTCCCGAGGGCACGCCCATGCGCAAGCCGGTCATCGAATACTGCTACAAGTGCGATGAACTGGATGATCCCATGGTCAACGAATACCATATCGAAGCCATGGGCTGGGCGGACCGTCCGCAGATCCAGCAGATCGCCGACTATGCCCTGAAGGTCAACAGCCTGCTCATCAAGTACTTCAAGGATGTCCAGGTGGACCTCATCGACTTCAAGCTTGAGTTCGGCGTCACCATGGACGGCACTCTGGTGCTGGCTGACGAGATCTCCCCGGATACCTGCCGCTTCTGGGATCACAACACCCATGACAAGCTGGACAAGGACCGTTTCCGCCGGGATATGGGCGGCGTCGAGGATGCCTATATTGAGATGGCCCGCCGTCTCGGGATCGAAGAGTGAGGACGAGCATGCAGGATCTGACGAAGCTTTTACAGGAAAACGCCTATCCGGGCCGCGGCATTGTGCTGGGCCGCGGAGAGAACGGAAAAGCCAGGATCGCCTATTTCATCATGGGCAGAAGCGAGAACAGCCGCAACCGTGTGTTCGTGGAGACGGACAGCGATACCATGAAGACCCAGGCCCATGATCCTTCCAGAATGAAGGATCCGAGCCTCATCATCTATGCGCCTTACAGGCATCTGGCCGGCGGGACGTATATCATCACCAACGGCGACCAGACGGATACGATCCGGGATGCCCTCGAAGCCGGGAAGAGCTTCCGGGACGCCCTCATGACCCGGACCTTTGAGCCTGACGGCCCGAACTTCACGCCCCGGATTTCCGGCCTGGTTTCCTTTGCAGGCGGTCAGCCGTCCTACGAGATGGCGATTCTCAAGAGCCTGGACGGTGACGACAGCGTAACGGTGCGCAGCTTCTTTACCTATGACACGCTGCCTGCCGGGACCGGCCTGTTCCTGCACACCTATGAGGGGAACGGGAATCCGCTGCCCTCCTTTGAGGGAGAACCCACCCGCGTTTCTGTAGGCGGGACGCTCGACGACTGGACGCAGGCCATCTGGGACAGCCTGAACGCCGATAACAAGATTTCCCTGTTCACCTGTGAGATGGACGGAGATACGGCGGAAAAGCGCATCGTGAATAAATACTGACCCCCTGAAGGAGACAGACAATGGCGACAGACAGCTATGTGAGCCCCTTTTCAACCCGGTATGCCAGCAAGGAAATGCAGTTCCTCTTTTCCGAAGACCACAAGTTCCGCACCTGGCGCCGGCTGTGGCTGGCGCTGGCCCGGGCTGAGCAGGCGGAAGGCCTGGACATCACGGATGAGCAGCTGGCCGAGATGGAAGCGCATCTGGAGGACATCAACTACGAGGATGCCAGACGGCGGGAGCGGGAAGTGCGCCATGACGTCATGAGTCATGTCTACGCTTACGGACTGCAGTGCCCGAAGGCCGCCGGGATTATCCATCTGGGCGCCACCTCCTGCTATGTGGGCGACAATACGGATCTGCTCATCATGCGGGAAGCCCTGCAGCTGGTTTCCGGAAAACTCCTGACGGTCATGCGGCTCCTGGCTGATTTTGCCGATCAGTATAAGGCGCTGCCGTGCCTGGCCTATACCCATCTGCAGCCGGCGCAGCTCACGACGGTCGGCAAGCGGGCGACGCTGTGGCTGAACGAAATCGAAATGGACTTCGAAGAGGTGCAGCACCGCATTGCTTCCCTGGCGCTTCTGGGCTCCAAGGGGACCACAGGGACCCAGGCCAGCTTCATGGAACTGTTCCACGGAGATGCCGCCAAAGTGAAGGCTGTTGAAAAGCGCATTGCGGACGAACTCGGGTTTGACCGGGTCGTCATGGTCTCGGGGCAGACCTATTCCCGGAAGGTGGACTATCAGGTGGTCTCCGTGCTTTCCGGGATTGCCCAGTCGGCCAGCAAGTTCGCGTACGACATGCGGCTCCTCGCCAGCTTCAAGGAGATGGAAGAGCCCTTCGAGGCCAGCCAGATCGGCTCCTCCGCCATGCCGTACAAGCGCAATCCCATGCGCTGCGAGCGGATGGACGCACTGGCCCGGTATGTCATGGTGGATACGCTGAATACGGCCATCACCAGTTCCTGCCAGTTCTTTGAACG
>OMRS01000151.1 GCA_900313545.1 uncultured Eubacteriales bacterium
CCCGCCCGGATAGCTCAGAATTCCCGTCGTCAGGCGGTCTATTCCCTGTTCGGAAAAATCCGCTGCCGCGAGGGCGTTTTCGGGTTCGCCCAGCAGCCAGACGGCCTGAGAAATACAGTAGCAGCCCAGATCGTACATGCTTCCGCCCAGGGTTTCCTTTCGCATGCGGATATTGGAAAGATCGTGGTCCGAAGTCACAAAGGCGTTTTCCAGATAGCGCACCTCTCCGATTGCACCCCGGTCCAGTTCCTCCCTGATCGCGGCGGTCAGCGGACTGTGCAGGTAGGCAAACGCCTCCATGAGTACCACGCCGTTTTCCCTGGCCGCAGTTTGCATTTCCGCCGCCTTTTCAGCGGTGGGGGCCAGCGGCTTTTCACAGAGAATGTGTTTGCCGGAGCGGGCAGCCCTGATCACCCATTCCTGGTGCAGGGAATTCGGCAGAGGAATGTACACCGCCTCCACCGCCGGGTCCTCAAGCAGCGCCTCATAGCTCCCGTATGCCTTTTCAAAGCCGAATTCCGTCCTGA
This sequence comes from uncultured Eubacteriales bacterium, assembly GCA_900313545.1. Next base: position 528 of record OMRS01000151.1, read on the forward strand.
ACCGCTCCGCCTTCTCCAAACTGCGTCCGGCAATGGCGTACAGTTCGCAGTTTTCCGCCAGCTGCATGCCGGGAATGGTGCAGTTCCTGGCGATGTTGGCCGTGCCGAGCACGCCCCATTTGATCCTGCGCATGAGATCACCTCCCGTCAGGTCGTCAAACCCTTACGATATAATCGCTCCTCCTCGGTCTTGCGGCAGGCTGCCCGCAGGCCGCATAGCCCAGCGCGATGGACGCCACGCCCGTCAGCGTTTCAGGCAGTCCCCACTTTTTCAGCAGCTCTTTGCCCTCCGGCAGCTCAAACATCTGCTTGCAGCGGTGGATCCAGCAGGAGCCGAGGCCGACGGCATAGGCGGCATTGAGCATGTTGGTGCAGACCGCTGCGCCGTCCAGCTCGTGGGTCACGCACTCCTCCGTCTCAAAGACGAGGAGAATGGTCGGGGCGCCATAGTAGGGATGGGCGCCGGGATTGTTCAGCACCTTCGCATTCAGCGCGTCCACCGCGGCAACGTCCTCCGGAGTCTGCACGGCCACGATCCGCACGCCCTGCTTTCCCGCACCGGTGGGAGCGTAGGTCCCCGCCTCCAGCACGGCGTTCAGCTCTTCTTCGGCAATCTGGCCGGGCCTGTAGGCGCGGATGGCGCGACGGTTCTTCAAAACTTCCAATGCTTCCTGTTTCACGTTGATCCTCCTCAAAACGGTTCGTTGGTTCACAGCATCATCCTGTAGATGGCCGCGCAGTCCTCTTCATTCAGCGTGACAAATCCCGTGATGCTGCCGGGCCTGCCGTCGCCGTTGCAGAGCACGTCCACCAGCTTCGGGATATCCGCCTCACTGCCGCCGAGCCCGCCCAGGGTTCCCGGCATGCCGATGGATTTGAGGAAGTGCCTCAGCGCCTCAATACCGGCCTTCGCAGTCACCTCGGGATGAGCGAAATCCATCTGGCAGCCCCACACCCGTACGGCCACCTGGGCAAAGCGCATGACATCGTGGTTCATCACATAGGTGAACACCGCCGGCATCGTCACGGCCAGACCCGCGCCGTGGGCGCAGTCGTAGAGGGCGGAGAGCTCGTGCTCGATATTGTGGCTGTTCCAGTCCTGGCTTCTTCCCACGCCGCAGCTGTTGTTGTGCGCCATCATGCCCGCCCACATGATGTTTGCCCGGGCCTCATAGTTGTCAGGATTTTCGATGACGCGCGGCCCCTCGTGAACCATCGTCATGAGCAGCGCCTCGATCATGCGGTCCGTCACCTCGACCTCTTTCGTATTGGTCAGGTAGCGCTCGTACAGATGGGCCATGATGTCGGTGATCCCGCAGGCCGTCTGGTACGCGGGGAGCGTCTGGGTCAGCGCCGGATTGAGGATGCTGAACTTCGGACGGATGGCGTCGCCGGTTGCGCCGCGCTTGAACATCCCGTCCTCATTGGTGATCACGGAGTCCGGGCTGCCCTCGCTGCCTGCCGCGGCGATGGTCAGCACGGTGCCCACGGGCAGGGCCTTTTCGATATATTTCCCGCTGTAAAAATCCCAGAAATCGCCGTCATAGACCACGCCTGCCGCAATGGCCTTGGCGGAGTCGATCGTGCTGCCGCCGCCTACCGCCAGCACGAAATCCACGCCTTCCTTTCTGCACAGCCCGATGCCTTCGCGCACCAGACCGCTGCGCGGATTCGGCTTCACGCCGCCCAGCTCCAGCCAGGGAATGCCGGCTTCGCTCAGCGAGGCCTTGACGCGGTCCAGAAGCCCGGAACGGACCACGCTGCCTCCGCCGTAATGGATGAGCACCTTCGTGCCGCCAAAGCGCCTGACCAGCGCGCCGGCATCCTTCTCACGGTCCCTGCCAAACGCAAAGTAGGTCGGGGAATAGAAATCAAAACTGTTCATGGAACTGCCTCCTTCATCTCCGGATGGTCATTGACAGTGTACAATGTGGTGATGTATGGTATTGTAAACCTTGAAGTTCACTCTAAGTCAACAGTACGGAAGCAAAAATATGACCACTGTGAGGGGTATTCATGTACAGCATTCACGAAGTCTGTCAGCGGACAGGATTGAGCGCCCATACACTGCGCTATTACGAAAAGGAGCAGCTTCTGCCAGGCGTCGGCAGGACCCCCGGCGGCTTTCGCCAGTATTCGGAAGAGGATATGGAGACACTCGGAATGATCTGCTGCCTCAAAAACACCGGGATGTCGCTGCACGACATCAC
>OMRS01000376.1 GCA_900313545.1 uncultured Eubacteriales bacterium
CTCTCCCGGGAGGAACAGTACCGCTTCCTGGAAGCCCGGCTCACCTCCACCCAGGTGGGCTACAACGGGATTCCCGGCGCCTTCAGCGAATCCGCCGCGCTGCTCTTTTTCGGCGAGGACTGCAAGCGGATTCCCTTCCGGACCTTTGATGAAATCTTTTCCGCCGTGGCCTCCGACGAGATCCGTTACGGCGTGGTTCCGGTGGAAAACAGCACGTCCGGCCCCATCATTGACGCATACGACCTGCTGGGCAGGTATGCCTGCCACATCGTGGGCGAGGTGCTGGTGCCCGTGAGCCACTGCCTTCTGGCCAGGCCCGGCACGACGATGGAGGACATCACCACCGTCTACAGCCATCCCCAGGGCTTTACCCAGTGTCAGACCTTCCTTTCCGGTCATCCCGGATGGCGCCAGGTTCCCTATTTCAACACCGCCATCTCCGCCCAGCATGTGGCCCGGTCGGAAGAACCCGGACTGGGGGCCATCGCCTCTGAACTGGCCGCCCGCGAGTATGGTCTGTGCGTGCTGCAGCCCAATATCGAGGACGTCAAGGGAAACCGGACCCGCTTTGTGGTGGTGTCTGCCTCGCCCCGCCCCCTGGGTCTTCCTGACAAGGCCACCCTCACCTTTACCCTGAAGGACGAGCGGGGCACCCTTCAGCGGGCGCTTTCCAGCTTCGTGGCCCTGGGAATGAACCTGTCCCACATCGAATCCCGTCCCCTCCCGGGGAATCGCTGGCAGTACCGCTTCTACGTGGACCTTACCGGCAACATCACCCAGGAAAGCCTGAACGTGCTGGTGCGGTGCCTTGCCGTGGACTGCACCTCCTGCCGCGTGCTGGGCAGCTACCAGGCTGCCCGGGAGGTATAGCATGCCCACCCTCTACCTCATCGGTATGATGGGAAGCGGCAAAAGCACCCTTTCCCGGCTGCTCTCCCGGATGGTCCGGGTCCCCGCCGTGGATCTGGATGATGCCCTGGTGGCCGCAGACGGACGCAGCATTCCGGAAATCTTTGCCGCCGACGGGGAAAGCGGCTTCAGAAAGCTGGAAACCCGGATACTTGAGCAGGTGGCCGGGAAACGGCAGATTGTTGCCACCGGCGGGGGTATCATCACCACTCCCGAAAACATCCGCATCATGCGCAGTTCAGGCACGGTCATCTGGCTCCGGCGCACCGTCAGTGACATCCTCCGCGACATCCATCCCGAGGGGCGTCCAAAGCTGGCAGGAGATCCGGAGGGCCGGCTGCGCCGCCTTGCAGCCGAGCGCGAAGCCCTCTACCGCGCCTGCGCGCATCTTGAATTTGACAACCATGGACAGCCGGAAGACTGCGCGCGGGCACTCAGTGCCCTCCCGGAATTGCGGGAATGTCTGCAGCTTCCTCCCCTTTCATAAGCCAGACCTGCCGCCGGCGAAGTACATCTTTGCCGGCGGCAGGTCTTTGATCAGTTTTCCATTATAGTGAGCAGCTCCATCAGTTCCCGGCGCGTCATCCGGTTGAAGCTGCCGGTATCTCCGGCAAGCACGCTCTCCGCCAGATCCTCCTTGGCGCTTTGCATCGACAGGATACGCTCCTCAATGGTTCCGCGCCCGATGAGATGATACACGGTCACCTGACGCGTCTGCCCGATGCGGTGTGCCCGGTCCGCAGCCTGGTTCATCACCGCACGGTTCCACCATGGATCATACTGGATGACGATGTCCGCACCGGTCAGGTTGAGACCTGTACCTCCGGCCCGCAGGGAGATGAGAAACACCGGCACCTCATCCTGGTTGAAGCTGTTGACCATGCCAATGCGCCTGTTCTTGGGCGTTGTCCCGTCCAGCCGGTAGTAGTGGATGTTCTCTTTCTTCAGGTCGCTTTCGATGATATCCAGCATGGCGGTGAACTGGGAAAAAAGCAGGACCTTGTGTCCTCCGTCCATGGCCCGTCCCAGCAGTTCCCTCAGCGCGTCCCGCTTGGCGCTGCTCCCCCGGTATCCTTCCTCCACCAGTGCCGGATCACAACAGATCTGCCGCAGTTTCATCAGCGCCGCAAGCACCGTGACCCGGGAGCGGGCAAACTCACCGTCGTCCATGTCCTCCACCATTTTCTTGAGAAGGGCCACATGGGCATTGTACAGACTGCGCTGCCGGCCCTCCATTTCCACCACCACCGATTCCTCCACCTTGTCGGGCAGGTCATGGAGCACGTCTTTCTTGCGCCTTCTCATGATAAAGGGAGCAACCATCCGGCGAAGGATCTTCAGACATTCTTCATCTTTTTCCTTCACGATGGGAATCTCAAATTCCTCCCGGAACTGCTGCTCCGTGAAGAGAAAACCCGGCATCAGGAAATCAAATATGCTCCACATCTCCTTCAGACGGTTCTCCATGGGGGTGCCCGTCATGGCCAGACGGCCCCTGCAGTTCATCACCTTTGCCGCCTTGGCCGCCTTGGATTCTGAATTCTTGATGTTCTGGGCTTCATCGAGTATGAGCATATACAGGGGCACCGGCCGCAGCAGCGCCAGGTCCCGCCGGAAGAGATCATATGAGGTGATCACCACGTCCATCTCCCCCATCCGGGAAATCATTTCCTCGCGCTCGTCAGGCGGTCCCGAGAGTATGCCGCATTTCATTTCCGGAGCAAATCGGCGAACCTCGTTTCTCCAGTTGTAGATCAGAGAGGCGGGACAGACCACCAGACTGGGCAGATGCCCGTTCCATCCCTGCTGCCGTGCATATTCCAGCATCGCAATGGCCTGGAGCGTTTTTCCCAGGCCCATCTCATCCGCCAGGATTCCCCCAAAGCCTGTCTCCATCAGGCTGCACAGCCATCTGAACCCCTCCACCTGATAGGGGCGCAGGATGCCTTCAAGGACGGCAGGTACCGCATATTCCCGGTTTCTCGTGTCATCCATTCTGGAAAGCAGCCGGGCAAACGCCCGGTCCCGGTCTTCCACAAGCTGATAATGCTCCTGCATGAACTTTTCAAGAAAGAAGATCCGGTACATGGGCAGCGTCACCCCGCCGTCCATGAGCTGCTCAATGCTGTCTTGGGTTCCCCTGACCAGGGCATCCAGCATGGCAAAGGTGGTCACATCCATCTGGACAATCTCCCCGGAACGGAGACGGTGGTAGCGCCGGTGCTGGCGGAAGCTGCCAAGCAGCTCCTTCAGGTCCTCCACATCGACCTCCTCCCCCAGCAGCGAGATGTTCATCAGATCGCTGTCGACGGATATCTGCAGATGCAGCATGTCCGGGCGTAAACGGCGCAGCTTCCGAACCGCATCCGTGGCCTTGACGATGCCCATATGCTCAAACCTGGCCACTCCCTCACTGAGAATACTGGCTTCCTGGTCCACGGATCTGGAGGCGAAAAACGTCCCCGTAAATGGGTCAAAAGCCGGGAAGTACTCCTTGACCAGGACTACCGCATCCTCCTCGCTCCGCGTCATACACCCGGGACCGCCCATGTATCTGGGACCGATTCTGCGCCGCTCCCCGTCATAGGCCGCCTCCAGGATGCAGGTCATCCGCTGGGGACCGGCATCCAGCAGAAAGGTAAATTCCGGGCGGGGCGGAACAAAGCGTGAAAGCCATTCCTCCTCTTCGATTTCCACGGTCCCCATTTTCCGCATGGCCGGCAGCACCCCGTACATGACATCGGCCATTCTCGGCCTTCCTACAAGGAAGTCCACCTGTCCATCCTCCCCCAGAAAATGCCTGAGGTGAAAGGTCGCCGGTGTGCTGTCCCGCCAGAAACAGCCATCCCGGAAGAAGAACAGCGCGGCACTCCCCATGACCACCCGGGGCATGACCGCCTGAATACGAACTCCGGCAAAGCCTGAGGAATCCTTCTCCGGAGTCACAAAGAAGAACGGATGCAGCTCACCTTCCAGAAGCGGAACATCCTCCTGTCCGTCCATATCCACATGCAGAGGCCGGCATGCCTCGTAAACCATGTCCAGATCGGCTTGTATCAGACGCATGTTTGATGCTTTCCATGGCGACATTCCCCCCGTGGTGAGTTCCTCCTCATCGTCCGCCATCCAGTCCTCCAGGGCGCCTGTCCGCCGATTCTGTTCATACAGAATCCTCGCCAGCTTTCTTGAAGGTTCATCCAGCTGATCCCTGTAGTAATCCAGTCGGATTTCCGCACTCGTATCATCCACTGTCCGTAAATGCAGACGCGCAAGAAAACCCCGGATGTTCGTGATATTCCATTTTCGTGATCCCTCCTCCAGACGGAGCTGCAGGGACAGGCCATTTGAGGTCATGGTGAAACCCGGCCTCAGTGAAAAAATACGCTCAGGTTCAGGATACTCCCCGTAATCCACAGGACAGTTCTGACACACCAGCTGCCCTGTGCGGTCCGTTGTGTCGAGCTGGGGAATCTGGGATGGATTGCGAAGCAGAAACAGCATCGCCTCCATACTCCTTACACACAGGGAAGCTCCCGCCTTCCTGGTTTTTCCACGGCACTCCCGGCAGTTGCATTCAATCCCCCCCATAGCTATCCGGACACGGCTGCCTTGTTCACCCTGGCGGCTGGCAATCTGCACATGCACACCATCACTGCGCAGCACTTCCAGAAAAAACAGGTCTGTCTTCAGATTCTCTTCAGCCTTTTCCAGCACGGAGGGCGTCACCCGATACCTGTCCAGCAGCATCCACGGATCCATGGCTCTGGGGTTCCGGCGATAATCATCCTCCGGTATGTCCGTTTCATGCACAGGCCTGCGGATCACTTCCGCGAGGGGAATGCTTTCCTCCCTGACCGGAACCACATGTGACAGAATTCTCCCGGGACTCCTGGTCTCCCAGTCCGAAGACCGGCTGTCCAGGAGCATGGCCAGTGCCACCATATGCTTGCACCGGTATCCGTCCCGTGCAGGGGGACAGGTACAGCTCATGCGAACCTTGCCCGGCTGCAGAAGCTCAAAGACCTGGGAATAGTCATCCGGCGGCAGTGTGCGGCATTCAATGCGTCTGCCCGTGTCGCGGGGTTCATCCATGCGATTTTTCGCCAGATACTCCGCTCCCCGTCTCATGGTATCCTTGGTAAACAGTTTTTCCCAGGCCATGGTTCTTCCCCCTTTTGATGCGTTCTGATTAGCATACCATCACAAATGTGTATTTTTCATTCCCGAAATAATCTCAATCCCTGCTTTGCCATCTGCATTCACATCCACATCACTTTGTCCGTTTCGTTCATTTTTTTATGGAAAAGAGTGAATCAATCGTGTATAATTACCTGAAAGGTTTCAGATGACC
>OMRS01000009.1 GCA_900313545.1 uncultured Eubacteriales bacterium
CAGAACCGGTTTTCTGTTTCCCTTCATCCGAGTCCCCCAAAACGTTCTTGATTAATCAGGATAAAATGCCGCCCTATTGTAATCCCACAGGGGTGAAAAAGCAAATCGGAGAAAAGCGTGCCCTGTCCTGCGCTCCCCCGGAGCCCGGAGCCCGAAAGGCGCTGCCGGACAGGGAGCCCTTTTCCCCTGGACACAGGTGGTCTATAATGGAGAAAACGACAGGAGGCACCGCGATGAACACCTCTCTTCAGCACGCCCGCCGGCTTCTTGACCGGCTCCCCCGGGCACATCTGGGCTTCTTTCCCACGTTCCTGCAGCCCCTTGAACGGCTCTCCGCACACCTGGGCATCCGTCTGTACGTCAAGCGTGACGACTTTACCGGCATCTGCCTGTTTGGCGGCAACAAGGTGCGCAAGCTGGAATACCTGCTCGGTCAGGCGCTCGCTGACGGCGCCACCCACGTCATTACCTATGGCGCCACGCAGTCGAACCATGCCATGGAAACCGCGGCCGCATGCCGCCGCGCGGGCCTGGTCCCGATCCTCTACCTGACCGCAGTCGTGCCGCCCCGGCCCGGGGAACTGCGGTCCAACCTGCTGCTGGATCACCTGCTGGATGCGGAGATCCACATCGTCCCCATCCTGCCGGGGGAAACCGAGACGCAGGCCGAGGAGCGCTCCTTCCGGATGGGCAGGGAGCGCGCACGGGAGCTGAATTCCTCCGGTCATGTCTGCGTCGACATTCCCATGGGCGGTGCAAGCCCCCTGGGCTCGGTGGGCTTTGCCGCCGCCATGGTCGAGCTGCAGGAGCAGTGCGAAGCCCTGGGCTCTGTGCGCTTTTCCCGCATCTACCATTCCACGGGCACCGGCGGCACCATGGCCGGACTCCATGCCGGGCGCGCCATGCTGGGCCTTGACACGCGGATCATTTCCGTCGCAGCCAGTCCGAAGGACGAGGCGGCCTATCTGGACCGGGTCCTGGCCCTGTCCCGTTCCGTGCTCACGCTGCTTGGCAGCTACGCCGAACCGTCGCGGGACGCGATGGAGCTGAACCTTGAACAGTGGCAGCCCGGCTATGAGCAGCCCAGCGAGGCATCCAGCGAGGCGATCCGCCTTCTGGCGCGCACGGAAGGCCTGTTCGCGGACCCCGTCTACACCGGAAAGGCCCTGGCGGGGCTGCTGCGCGATGTGGATGAGGGCAGGATCCGGCAGGGAGAAACCGTTCTTTTCTGGCATACCGGCGGCGCCACCGCCCTGTTTGCGGAGCCGGAAATTCTGGGGTCCCTCCTCTGAGCTGTCCCTGAAAAAGGGTGTACCCGAATGGGTGGATTTCAGCCGGCGGCTGAAACGCGTCTCATTCGGGTACACCCTTTTCTGTTTTACGGGCACGCCGCCCCGCTGACAAAGTTCCCGATAAAGCTCCTTCTGTGAAGGGGGCAGGGGCCGTACTTTCTGAGGGCATCGATGTGCTCCCGGGTTCCGTAGCCCTTGTTGCGGGCAAAGCCGTATTCCGGGTATTTCGCGTCCATTTCCACCATGAGGCGGTCCCGGGCCACCTTGGCGATAATGGAGGCCGCCGCGATGCTGTAGCAGGCGGCATCCCCGTGGACAATCCCCCGGACCTCCCCCTCCACGGGCAGGGAGGAGATGGCGTCCACCAGAAACAGTCCGCAGGGCGCGCCTCCCGCGGCGCGGGTCATGGCCTCCCTGGTGGCATTGAGGATATTGATTTCATCGATCCTCCCGGCCTCCACGAATTCGATCCGGGAGAACTCCGCGATCTCCAGGATCCGGGCGCTGAGCGTTTCCCTGCGTTTTTCGCTGAGCTTCTTGCTGTCATCCACATACAGCAGCAGGGGGTCCCGGGGCATGATGACGCAGGCCGCCGCAACGGGTCCCGCCAGCGGTCCCCGGCCCACCTCATCCATTCCGGCAAACCGGATTCCCCGGGCCCAGAGCTCCCGGTCCATGGCAGAGATCTCTTCCCTGCGCGCTTCCCAGTCCTTTTTCACGCCTTCTCCTCCTCCGGCACCTTTTCCAGGGTCAGCCTTCCCAGCTTTCCGCTCCTGAACTCATCCAGGATCACCGAAGCGCCCCGTTCCGTATCCGCAATGCCTCCGGGAAGCAGCCACCCGCGTCCCCGGGCCGCCGCCTCCAGCAGCGCCACGCCGTCCCCCTCCAGGTCCCGGATATGGAAGCGCTCCGACACTGCCTGCGGGCACAGCTCCCTCAGGGTACACAGCAGCCTCGCCGCAAGCAGCTGGGTATCCAGCACCTGGTCGTTGATGCTGCCGATATACGCCAGACGGATGGCCTCCTCCTGGTTCTCCATTTTGGGCCACAGCAGTCCGGGGGTATCCAGCAGCTCCAGATACGGGGTGATTTTCACCCACTGGTTGCTCCGGGTCACGCCGGGACGGTCCCCGGTCCGTGCGATGGCATTGCCGTTCAGGCGGTTGACAAATGTGGACTTGCCCACATTGGGAATGCCCACCACCATGGCCCGGACCGTCTTGTGGACCCCGCGGGCGGCCAGCCTCTCCACCATCTCCCGCGTGAGCGCGGCAAGACTGTCGGTGATCTCCTTGGCCCGGGAACGGGTGCTGTCAAACGCGCGGCAGGCAATGCCCCGGCTTCGGTAATAGGCCGTCCACGCCCGGGTCATCCTCTCGTCGGCCAGATCGGCCTTGTTGAGCACCAGCAGCCGTTTTTTCTCTCCCAGCATCTGGGACAGGTCCGGATTTCGTCCCGCCATGGGCACCCGGGCATCGCACAGCTCAATCACCGCATCCACGCGGGAGAGCTGCTCCTGAAGCAGCCTCCTGGATTTGGCCATGTGCCCGGGGTACCAGTTGATCATCCGCTCCTCTGCACGAAGCAGAATTCCGTCTTCTCTTTCCATAGTGTCCTCTCGATATAGAAAATGGGCTTCCCGGACGGGAAGCCCATAACAGCACAATTACCTCTCCTTGATCTTGGCGGCCTTGCCGGTCAGATTACGCAGGTAATACAGCTTCGCACGACGGACTTTGCCGCGACGAATGACCGTAATCTTGTCAAGGCGGGGAGAATGCAGCGGGAAGGTACGCTCAACGCCGATGCCGTAGGAAACACGGCGAAGCGTGAAGGTCTCACGAACGCTGCCGTTGCGCTTTGCGATGCAGATTCCCTCGAATGCCTGAAGGCGCTCACGCTCTCCTTCAACAACCTTCACCATCACGCGAAGGGTGTCGCCGACATTGAACTTGGGCAGATCCTTCTTGAGCTGCTCGCTTTCAATCGCACGGATGATCTCGCTCATTGGTCGATTTCTCCTTTCATCATAGACGTTCATGTCCAAGCCTTTCTGGCTGACAGCGGAGCGCCCGTATCACGGTCGTGGATTATATCATTTTCTTGGCGTATGGCGCAAGCACTTTTTTTTGCATTTTCGGGGGTCAGCGGCCCCTGTGATCCGGCATCACGGGGAACATCCGTCCTGAGACCATCCGGCCATGGCGGCGGGGGCTTCGCGGCAGTCTGTCAGGATCTGCCTGGTTCCTCCACGGGAGCCGGACTGACAGCCTCCCTCATCCTGCTGATGATCCAGTCAGGAACCGAAACGACGATCCGCCGGAGACGCAAACCCGTCCCGGAGGATCGTCAGGGAGATCCCGTTGTGAAACGGTCTTTCTTCCGCCCGGGCCGCCGGCTCCCCGTCTGTCTTTTTCTTACGGCATGCATCCCATGTCCGAAAACCTGTTCGGTCGGGGAAATGCCGGGGGACCGGAAGCCGGTGCTTATCCGGGCATGGAATCCAGCACCTCATCCAGGGCGGCAAAGAACGCGTCGACATTCTCCGGCAGGGTCGCCCAGCTGGTGGCCAGACGCACCGCCGTGTGCGACTCGTCCACCTTGGACCAGAAGCTCATGCGGACCTTTTTCTGCAGCTGCTCCAGCGCCGGATTGGACAGCACCAGGAACTGCTGATTGGTCGGAGAGTCCACCAGCAGACGGCATTTCCGCCGCAGCAGGCCCTCCCGAAGCCGCATGGCCTGTCCGATGGCGTGCCGGCTGATGCGCTCATACAGCCCGTCGGTAAACAGGGTGTCAAACTGCAGCCCCAGGATGCGTCCCTTGGCCAGCAGTCCGCCGTGCATCTTCATGCGGGTGATGAAATGCGAGGGCAGGCTGCTTCCGGTAAACACCACAGCCTCCCCGAACAGAGCGCCCACCTTGGTGCCGCCGATGTAGAACACATCGCAGCACTGCGCAATCTCCGGCAGATCCACATCCGTTCCAGGGCTCACCAGTCCGTAGCCCAGGCGCGCCCCGTCCAGATACAGGGGGATCCCGAATTCACGGGTGACCCGGGAAATCGCCCGGAGCTCCTCCCGGGTATACAGGGTCCCCATCTCCGTGGGATGGGAAAGATAGACCATTCCCGGGAACACCATGTGCTCATGGTTGCCGTCGGCATGGAAGTCCTCCAGGAAGCGGCGCAGCTCCTGCGCATCGATCCGGCCGTCATGCTCCGGCAGCGTCAGCACCTTGTGCCCGCTGTACTCGATGGCCCCGGCCTCATGGGTCGCCACATGGCCGCTCTCGCAGGCCACCACGCCCTCGTACTGCGTCAGCAGGGAGTCAATGACGATCTGGTTGGTCTGCGTTCCCCCGGAGAGGAAGTACACCTGCGCATCCGGGCGGCCGCAGGCGCTGCGGATCTTCTCACCCGCGCTTTTGCAGTACGGATCCGTTCCGTAGCCGCTGGTCTGTTCCAGATTGGTTTCCTGCAGCCTGCGCAGGATTTCAGGGCACGCCCCCTCGGAATAATCATTTTCAAAAGAAATCATGGAATCCTCCTCAATCCAGCATCTGAAGCCAGAGACTCTTGAGATAATGACTTTCGGGATAGCCCGCCAGCACGGGATGATCCAGATCCTGACGCCTCAGGGTAATGATGCGCACCTGCCGGTGCAGGTCCTGCGCCGCGGAGAGCACCGTATTGACAAAGGTCTCCTCCGGCATGTGGTAGGAACAGGAATGCGTGGCCAGGATGCCGCCCTTCGGGAGCAGGCGCATGCCCGAAAGAGCGATCTCCTTGTACCCCCTGCATGCCGCGGCCATATTGGCATGAGACTTGGTAAAGGCCGGCGGATCCAGCACCACCACGTCATAGTGTTCCCCGGCCCGGACCTGGGCGCGGAGGTCGTCAAAGCAGTTGGCGGCCACCGCCTCCACCTGCAGGGCGTTGGCCCTGGCGTTTTCCCGGATCAGCTCCACCGCCGCCTCGCTCACGTCCACCGCGCGCACGGAGGCCGCGCCGCCCGCCGCCGCATTGAGGGCAAAGCCGCCCACATAGGAAAAGCAGTCCAGCACGCGGGCGCCTTTCACAAACTGGCGCAGGAACAGGTGGTTGTCCTTCTGATCCAGGAAGTAGCCGGTCTTCTGTCCTCCCGCCACATCCACAAACAGGCGCAGGCCGTTTTCCATAATGGGCACCCGCTCAGGAAGCTCCCCGTGGAGCACCTTCATAAAGCACTCCATGCCCTCCCTGCGCCGGATGGCGTCATCATTGGAGAGCACAAGGCAGTCCGGTTTTTCCACCTCCAGCAGGGTATCGGCAATCACGTCCGTATAGGCTTCCATGCCCAGGGACAGGATCTGCAGCACGATCACCTGCCCGAAACGGTCACAGATGACCCCGGGCAGACGGTCCGCCTCGCCGTAAATCAGACGGAAGCTGTCCGTCCCGGGCCGCATGCGCACAAAGTCCCGGTACCTGCAGGAGGCCCTGACCCGCTCCCGGATCAGCTCCGGGGTCACATCCTCCCGGCGGTGGGTCAGCAGGCGGACGGTGATCAGGGAACGGGAGTTGTACACTCCCCGTCCCATGTACCGCCCCCGGAAGTCCACCACGTCCACCAGGGAGCCGTCCTCAGGCGCCCCCTCCACGGATTCGATCTCGTTGCCGTACACCCAGGGATGCCCCTGCAGGAGCTTCTTCTGGCGCCCGTTGATCACATGGACGGTTCCGCTCATCTGTCCACCTCAATCAGGTTGATGAGGACCACCGGACGGCGCTTGGTCTTGTTGTACAGGAAGGTCCGCACATCCCCCTGGATTTTTCCGGAATCGACCGCCTCCCGCAGGGAACGGTTCCCCCGGGCAATCTTTTCCACGTTCTCCCTGATGAAGTGGCAGCAGGCCTTCTCGATGCGGCCGTGCTCGGCATCATACAGGAAGCCCATGGCACTGACCGCAGGCTCCGCCAGCAGCTCTCCCCTGCGCCGGTCCACCGCCATGGACACGCTGACCACGCCGTCATCCGAGAGCAGCTTGCGCTCACGCAGCACGGAGTTGTCCTCCTCGCCGGAGGCCGAGCCGTCGATGAGCACCGCCCCGCCCTTGGTAAATCCGGTCACGCGGGCACTGTCCGCATTGATCTCAAAGATGTCGCCGTTGGCGAGGATGAAGATGTTTTCAAAGGGCATGCCCAGGTTGTGCGCCAGTTCGGCGTGCTGATAGAGCATGCGGGTCTCGCCGTGGGCGGGAATGAAGTATTCAGGACGCACCAGTTCATGCACCAGCTTGATCTCCTCCTGGGAGGCGTGACCGGACACATGGACATCCGCCATGGCGGAATAATACACCTTGGCGCCGCGCCGGTAGAGCTCGTTGATGATCTTGTAGACCGGGCGCTCGTTTCCGGGAATGGGCGTGGCGGAGATGATCACCGTGTCCCCATTCTGCATTTCCACCTGCTGGTGGTTGGAGAAGGCGATCCGGGAGAGGGCGCTCATGGGCTCTCCCTGGGAACCGGTGGAGATGATGACCACCTGTTCGGGAGGATAGTTGCCCACATTTCCGATGTCGATGAGGGTATCCTTCTTCATCTGGATATAGCCCAGGTTGTTGGCCGCATTGAACACATTGAGCATGCTGCGGCCCATGAGGGCCACCTTGCGGCCGTGGCGCTCCGCCGCCGTGAAGATCTGCTGGAGCCGGGAGACGTTGGAGGAGAAGGTCGCCACAAAGATCCTGCCCTGGGCGCCTTCAAACATCTGGGCCATGTTCTCGCCCACGTGCCGCTCGGACTTGGTAAATCCGGGCACCTCGATGTTGGTGGACTCGCAGATGAACAGCCGTACGCCCTCCCTGCCGATCTCCGCGATGCGCTGCAGGTCCATGATGGTGCCGTTGATGGGCGTATAGTCGATCTTGAAGTCGCCGGAATGGATCACGGTTCCCACCGGCGTGCGGATGGCGAACATGAACGCATCCGCAATGGAATGGTTCACGTGGATGAACTCCACGGAGAAGCACCCGGCCCTGATGACCTCGCCATCATTCACCGTGTGCATTTCGGTCTTCCGGGTCAGTCCCGGGACCTTGTCATCCAGCTTGTACTTGAGCAGCTCCACGGTCATCCGTCCGCCGTAGACCGGCGCCTGCATCTCGCTGAGCAGGTAGGGCAGACCTCCGATATGGTCCTCATGTCCGTGGGTAATGAAAATTCCCCTGACCCGGTCCCAGTTCTCCAGGATATAGGTGAAGTCGGGGATGACCGCGTCCACGCCGGGCATGGTCTCATCCGGGAACACCTGTCCGCAGTCCACGATGATGATATCCGTGCCGTATTCATAGGCGATCATGTTCTTTCCGATCTCACACATGCCGCCCAGGGGGATCACCCGGAGTGCGCCCTTGCTGGCATGGGGGCTGGCATTGGAACGCATCGTCGGGGGCTTCTTCCCGCTGAGGGTCATCATCTGGGAGATGATGGGACGGTCAAACGCCGGTGCCTGAACACGTCTGCGTCCGCCCTGCTGGGGACGGGTGGCCTTCTTGCCGGTCCCTCCCGTGCGGCGGGCAGGCGCACGGCCCTTTTCTGCCCTGGGGGCGCGGGACGCGGCGCTGCTTTCCGTCTTCCTTGGGGAAGACTTCTCTTCCTTTATATTGGTGCCCGTCTTCGCGGCGTCCGCAGCCGAACCAGATTCCTTGGCCTTTACGGCGCTGTCCTTCCCTGCGGCGGAGTCTGTGGCACCGGTTCGTCTTTGCGTCTTTCTCTGCTGCGCCGGAGCAGAGCGGGGCTGCCTCCGGGAAGGGGCCTGCCCGTTTTCCCGGCTGCTTTTTTCCTGTCTGTCCCCGGATGAGGACGCCGCCTCCGTCTTCTGTCTTCCCCTCGGGGATCTGCTTTGCTTCTTTTCTTCGGTATTTGCCGGTGTTTCTGTCATTTTTCTGTTTGCCATTGAACTTTCCTTTACTGTCATTGTCTTGGTTCTGCGGGAGCCAGAGGTCATCCTGTCTCTCACGGGGGTAATGTATTGTCAATGCCTTTCGGCATAAAACGGCCAAATCACGGCGCATTATACTCGACGGATATTCCTTTTGCAAGTTGCCCCCCCTGATAAAAAAACGGACAGGCCGGCAATAACCGGGCTGTCCGCGGGGGCCTCACTGAATTCGGAGGATTCCCTCCCTGTGTTTCCCTAATTGATGTCCCAGTAACGGTAGTCGACCTTGCTCGCCTGCCAGACGCTTCCATCCTCGTAAAGCACCTTGTTGACGCCCACCCACACCTGTCCGATATTGCTGCGGTCAGGCAGGGTCATGTAATTCGTGAAGGCGCTCTTTCCAGGCTGGATCTTCCTGCGCGTGGTGGCATAGTAGACGGTGTTTCCGTAGATCTTCTTTCCCCAGACATCGGTGGCATACATATACACTTCATACGCCTTGACCACCTTGCGAGAGGTATTGGTCAGCTTGACGCGCATGTTCAGACGGTTTCCGGACAGGTACTTCCATTCTCCCCGGGCGCCGTCCGGAATATCCAGCGGGCAGCTGGTGTCCCGCCGTGCAGGGGTGGCCGTCGCCCTCGCGGACCTTCTGGGTGTGGCCGTGGGTCTGGCTGTTCTTCGGGGCGTCGCCGTGGGTCTGGCCGTTTTTCGGGGCGTCGCCGTGGGTCTGACGGTTTTCCTGGGCGTGGGCGTGGCCCTGGGTTTTGAGGTCTTCTTCGGGGTCGGTGTGGGCCGGACGGCCTTCTGTCCGGAAGCCGAGAGCAGGCTCCCGTTCTTCATCTTCATCTGGACGGGCACCTTGTACATGACCTTGTAGTCATCATCCTGCTGGATCCTCAGGGTGATCTTCACATCGCGCGCGCTTCTGATCTCCCGGGCGCTGGGCGTGTTCTTCCCCTGCCATTTCTCCTCAGGCATCAGGATCAGTTTGTCGGTGCGCTTCCCCGGTTCAACATACATGATGCCGATGCCGTAGCCCCTGACCCCGTTGATCGTGACTTCATCCACAAAGATGTTCTGCTTCTTCGAGGTACGGTTGTCGATCTCGCACATGAACTCCAGATACACCGTGTTGTCCGTTTCCAGCAGTTCGGTTTTCTGGCACACGATGGTCATCTGATTATCCGAAAGCAGTACCGTTCCCTGAGGCGGCAGGTTGTCCTTGCCGGCGCTTTTCACGCTGTCCTTTGAGGAGCTCTGGGGAGGCAGACTGTCCCTTCCCGATGAGGACGAACGGTCAGATCCGCTGCCATTTTCCGGAATCAGGGAGAAATGCTCATAGCCCTCATAGTTCAGGTAGGACATCTGGTATCCCTTTACGGAAAGGGTATCCGAAGGGCCGCTGACCGAGTCCATCCACCTGCGCAGCCGCGTTTTGGACAGGGATGGCTCCGCCGTGCACAGCGCCTCCAGGAAGGCGCTGCAGGCCAGGTCCCTCATCCGGCTGTTCATCCGGGTGGAGACCGCCAGACTCATCTGACTGCTTTGCCTGTCCAGTGCGGGATTTCCGCTGCCAAACAGGAACTGGGCTTCCACCAGGCTCATGTCGGAATCCAGGTACAGGATCGGGCTGACCGTATCCTGTGTGGTCAGGGAAACCGTATCCATGATACTCTTGAACATATCCCCCCTGGCCTGGATCTTCATGACCTGCGGGAACACGCTGACCAGCGCTTCATTGTACAGCTTTGCAAACTGCCCCGGAACCAGTACGGACTCAATGGCGCCAAAGGCCGTCATGGGCAGGATCAGCAGAAGCAGAAGCACACAGCCCATCTGCGTTTTCTTCCACATGATTGAACCCTCCTTTATTAATCGGCTTCAGAATGCCTTTTCTGTTTCAATTTTACTTTGCACCTGCTTGACAATCAAGGGGAAATCCCGTATCCATGAAGCCCCGGTCTATCGTTTCACTTCTGTTTTCCTTGCTTTTTTGAGCACAAGGGTCTATTCTAAGCCCATATCCTCTTTCATCTCCGGAGGTGTTTATTTTGTCTTTCATATTATGTCACCGAAGGATGTTTTCCATCCTGCTGGTCCTTGCCCTGCTTCTGGGAATCGCCTTTCTGCTTCTCACTCCCAGAGGAACCAGAAATTACCTGATTATCGGCATTGACAACTACGGGGCCCTCCGCGAAAATGGGCGAAGCGATGTCATGATGCTGGTTTCCCTCAACTATTCCGGTCCCCGCGTTTCTGCGGTCACCTTCGCGCGTGACATTGTCCTTGAGGATTCGAACCACTATCTCAAAAAGATCAATACCATCGTCCGCACGGAAGACGAGAATGCCCTGGTGTCCGTGCTCAGCGACAACCTGGACATCCCCATCGACGGCTGGTTTCGCCTCAACTTCTCCTCCTTTGTCTCCATCATCGAAGCCATCGGCGGCGTAGACATCGAACTGACCGGCGACGAGGCTTCCTACATCATCAGGGAGATAGGGGACTATCCGGGCAATCCCCTCTCCGAAGGGGTCTGCCTGCTCAACGGAGCCCAGGCCCTTTCCTATGTCCGGTGCCGCAGGCTGGACAGCGATATCGGCCGGGGCGGCCGCCAGAGCAAGGTGGTCAGTTCCCTGGTGAAAAAATCCAAAGCCATGGGCATCCCCGCTCTGCTGAAACTGTATGATGACATGAAACACGCCTGGACCTCCTCCCTTTCCGATACGGAACAGTTCCAGCTGCTGCTGCGCTGCCTCTGGCTGAGAGGAGCCTCCGTCAACCGCATCTCCGTTCCCTTTGAAGGCACAGCCAGGTACGCCACCGTCAACGGGGACAACGGCATCCGCCTGAATCTTGAAAAAACATCTCAGATGCTCAGGGACGCCCTGAAATAGGATTGGAGCAGTAACGATGAGCAAGAAGAATACCGACCCGTTTCGCTACAACAAACTCAAGCGCAAACTGGAAATCATCCCCACCTGGGCATGGTACGTGGGGTCCATGTTCATCGGCGGGCCGATCGGACTGCTGGTGGTCTATCTGTGCATCAAGATTCTCTCCAATGCCGCTCAGCAGGAACTGGAAGACGCCTACGCCTCTTCCTCCTTCAACGGCGACACAAATGAGGAGGAAACCGGCTACAGGGATCCCCACGTGGTCCGCGGCGAGGACTATGTGGTGCAGGATGATATTCCCTCTTCCCGCCCGTCACCGCAGAGCAGCACCTCTTCACCCACCGAGGAGTTTTCCATTCCCGTGGATGCCGGTTCAGATGAGGTGATCGAGATCTGCCGCAGGGCCATGAGCCGCATCCGCCGGGCCAACGACCTGATTCCCGACCCCACCCTCACCTCCCAGATCAACGAGATCGAGAGCAGCTGCAACCAGATTCTGGATATCCTGCAGCAGCGTCCGGAGGTGCTTTCCCAGCTTCGCACCTTTTTCAGCTACTATCTTCCCACCACCCTGCGCCTGCTTGAAGCCCGCGCCCGTCTTGAAAGATCCGCCTTTTCTCCCAAGGCCCGCTCCGTGCGCCAGCGCATCAACAAAGCCATCGGCATGATTGATACCGCCTTCAAGAACCAGGTGGAATCCCTGGATGAGCTGCGCTTTGTGGACCTGGAAAGTGAAATGGATGTCCTCAGCAGCATGCTCAAAGCCGACGGTCTCATCAGTGATGATCCCGGTACCTCCAGCACCTACGTATCGAAAGGAGGCACAACATGAACTACATCACACTGGATCAGGTCTGCAAGCACTACAACTACGGTGATAACCTTGTCAAAGCCCTTGACAATGTTTCATTCGATATCGCAAAGGGAGATTTCTGCGTGGTTCTCGGCCCTTCCGGCGCCGGCAAGACCACGCTTCTTAATCTTCTCGGGGGAATGGACAGCGCCACCGGCGGCACCATCACCGTGGACGGTCAGAACGTCACCGCTCTCACTCCCCGCCAGCTGACGGAGTACCGCCGCCACAGCGTGGGCTTCGTCTTCCAGTTCTACAACCTCATGCCCAATCTCACCGCCCTTGAAAACGTGGAGCTTGCCCGCCAGGTCTGTCCCAAAGTGTCCCTGGATCCTCAGACGGTCATGGAGCAGGTCGGCCTTGGAAGCCGTCTCTCCAACTTTCCCGCCCAGCTGTCCGGCGGTGAACAGCAGCGCGTTTCCATTGCCCGGGCCCTCTGCAAAAATCCCGCCCTGCTGCTGTGCGACGAGCCCACCGGCGCACTGGACTCCAAAACCGGCGTCACCGTCCTTTCCCTGCTCTCCGAGATTGCCCGGGACCACGGCACAACCGTGGTCATCATCACCCACAATCCCACCATTGCACGTCTTGGCACCCGGATCATTCACATGAAGAACGGCGGCATTGATTCCATCGAGCTGAACGAACATCCTGAAACAGTGGAGGAGATTGCATGGTAAAACGTCCCCACCGCAATATACTTGCCGTCAAACTGCGGCGGGATATGTTTCGGGCCGCCATGCAGTTTCTGTCCATCATCGTCCTGTGCGCGCTGGGCACCTTCGCCTTTTCCGCGCTGGACGGCACCGCCCGAATGACCCGGGTCACGGTCAACACCTATTTTGAGGAAAACCACCTGGCCGATTTCTGGGTCACCATGCCGAACGTGGACCGAAGCGTCCTCACCCGCATTTCCCGGATTCCCGGGGTGGAGGACCTGTGCGCCCGGTACACGGAAGATTACGATGCGGAAAATCTGGGCGACCACGTCCAGGTGAACGTCACCGCCTATGACGGTCCCATGTCCATCAACATCCCGCTGCTGCGCTCCGGCACACTCCTGAGCGAATCGGATACCCGGGGCTGTCTCATTGAAGAGCGTTTTGCGCTCGCCCACGGCATGAAAGTCGGCGACAGGATCACCATCAAGAAGTCTTCCACCCGTTATTCCTTTGTGATCCGGGGCATTGTCGTCTCCCCGGAATACATCGTGGTCACCAACCACGTGGCCGCCGATGCCAAAAAATACGGCTATATTCTTCTCAATCACAGTGCCATCGGCACCCTTCCCCTCAACCAGGCCGTCCTGCGCATTGCGCCTTATGCCGACGCTGACGCGGTCCGGGATGCCATCAAGGACCTCTATCCCGAGTCCCTCGTTCGGGACCGAAACGGCCACAGCAGCACCTCACGCATCAACAACAATGCCGACATGTTTGAAAACATGACCCTCATCTTCCCGCTGCTGGCCTATTTCATCGCCGCCCTGATCGTCATGACCACCCTGGAACGGATGATTGAGAACCAGCGCATGCAGATGGGTACGCTCAGGGCCCTGGGATTTTCCGCCCGGCACATTCGCCGGCACTATCTCTCCTATGCCATTTTGCCCTCCCTGATCGGCGCGCTGATCGGCATGCTGGTGGGGCATTACACCCTCCCGCAGATTCTGTGGAACTCGCTGATCGGGCAAAATGAGATGCCCTACCAGCTCCATCCTCCCATTTCCCTTCCCTCATGGGGCATGGTGCTGCTGACCGTCATCATGAGCATGGGCATCTGCACATACTCCTACCGGAAAGCCTCCCGTGAAACCGCCGCCTCCCTGCTCCGGCCCAAACCTCCCAAGTCCGGACACAGGATCCTGCTGGAGCGCATCACTCCCCTGTGGAAACGGCTTTCCTTCAACTCCAAGATGATCGTTCGCAATATCATGCGCAACAAGATGCGCTCCTTCATGACCTCCCTGGGCATGCTGTTTTGCACCATGCTGATCATCACCTCCTTCGGCCTTCAGGATTCCGTCAAAACTCTGGCCTACGACTACTACCAGAAATCCATCCGCTATGACCTGGAGGTGCGGCTCACCGGGGACGTCGGTACCGCCGAATCCTATGACCGGCGGCTTCCGGCGGACAGGGTGGAGTGCATCATGGTCAAATCCGCCACCCTTCAGTTTAACAATCAGCAGCGCACGATCAATTTCACCGTGATGGAGGATGATCAGCAGCTGCACTGGCTGGGCCCGAATTACACCTGGCTGAGGATGACCACCGGATCCGTGGGGATCACCCGCAAGCTCAGCAGGATTCTGGGAATCAACGTCGGCGATACGGTGGAAATCCAACTTCCCGGGGAGACCCGTCCTGTCCTCCTGCCCGTAGGGCACATCGTGGAAAACAACTTTTCCCAGGGCGTCTATCTCAATCAGAGCACCTGGAAAACCCTGCGCAAGGGGGCCTTCGTGCCCACCAGCATCTGCCTTTCCAAGCCCACGGACTACTGCCTGAAGCTGATATCCGACATGCAGGAGGTGGACCGCCTCTTCTATCCCGCAGAAAGCATCGTGCAGACCCTGAATATGCTGGAGACCCTGTCCTCTGTTTTCGGCATGCTGACCGGCATCGCCCTGACCCTGGCCTTTGTCATCTGCTACAACATGGGTCTGATGAACTTCGTGGAGCGCACGCGGGAATACGCCACCCTGAAGGTGATGGGCTATCATCAGAAGGAAATCCGCCGCGTGATTACCCTTGAAAACCTGATTCTTTCCCTGATCGGCATTCTCTGCGGCATCTGGCCGGGTATCCTTCTCACCGATGTCATCATGCATTCCTGTGAACCCGAAACCGCGAATTACAGCGGTACGCCCGCCCTGCAGTCCATCCTGATCGCCTGTCTGCTCACCTTTTTCTTTTCCGTCCTTCTACAGCTGCTGCTTACCCGGAAAGTCCGCAGAATCAATATGGTTGAAGCCCTCAAATCCGTGGAATAATTCTTCCCCGTCATGCCAGCAATTTCAGAAAGGAGTATGGCAGCCATCCCGGCACAGGCCTGTAATGATCATGTTCAAGAGAATCCTTCTTCCCGTCACCCTCCTCCTCTCCCTGCTGCTGAGCGCAGGTGCCGTTGCCCAGACCGCAGATGCCACCATTGTCGTTCCCACCACCACCAAGGTCACCGCGCCCTTCCCCGGCACTCTGAAACCCTTTGACCTTCAAAGCGGTGACAGCGTTTCTGAAGGGGAGCTCCTCTTTTCCTATTCCGCGCAGCCCGTTCGCGCGCCTCTAAACGGAAAGGTGGCAGCCGTCTTTGCCGGCCCCGGAGACGATGCGGACGGCATCACCGCCCGCTACGGTTCCTTAGCCACGATTGAAGCGGTTCACCCCTTCTACATCGACGCCGACACCAAACAGGCCTACGACAGGAACGAAAACAAGTATGTCCACGTGGGTGAGAAGCTGACCCTCAAACTGAACGACGACAAGGGGACCGGCATCATCACGAAGGTGGACGGCGAAAAATACACCGTTGAAGTCCTTTCCGGAGACTTCCATCTGGATGACACCGTGCGCTGTTTCCGGGAGGAAAGCACCCCCAACAACAGCGAAATCGGCCGTGGAAAGATCAAACGCTATCCGGATATCCAGGTCAAGGGGCAGGGGCGGATCGCCTCCGTGAGCATTGCTCCCGGCACCATGGTCTCCTCCGGAGATCTCTGCTTTGAAACCGTGGACATCACCGCTCCCCGTAACCTTTCGCTGGATATCAGCGCTCCCGTTTCCGGCGTTGTCACCGCCCTGCCTGCCAAGCCCGGGGACAGCGTCCAGCGGGGACAGGTGCTGTGTGAGATTTCGGACCTTACCCGTCTTGAGCTGAATGCGGAAGTGGATGAGATGGACATGCTCTCCCTTCATCCCGGCGACCCTGTGGAATACACCATCGATGCCTATGGCGACCGGGTATTCACCGGCACCGTCATCAAGATTTTCCGTTCGGCCTTCCAGAAACAGAATGCCGCCTATTTCAACGTCCGCGTCACCCTTCCGAAGGACGTGACCTTCCATCCGGGCATGAACGGAACCCTCACCATCAAGAATCAACCCTCCAAATAAAGACCGCCGGGAATCCTCAGAAAGGATCCCGGCTTTTTTGATTCCCTCACGTCTCCCCCCCCTCATTGCATTTCCGGTTCTCCTTCCGGAAAAACACCGCCATGTGCAAAAGCGCCCAAAATCCTTTTCTGATAAGGATTTTAGGCGCTTACTGGTCAATTTTGCCGATACTGTCCTCTGTAGGTTTTAAGACGCACGATAAATGAACCTGAATCCGGCAATGATTTGCAAATTATATGATTCTGCCAGGAGATTGGGAAACTGGTCG
>OMRS01000264.1 GCA_900313545.1 uncultured Eubacteriales bacterium
ACAGGAGGAATGGGAAGGCTGACAGGAGAACCGGAATCCGGGAGGTGGTCAAAGGATTCTCCAAGGGATGTTTCCAATTGCTCAAACTCATTTTCTGCCTGAAGTTCTGTTTCCGAAACGGCAGGTTTCAGGGGATCATGACGCTTCTTTCCGGGACCGCGTTTCTTCTTTTTCGGCTTTGATGGAGTGGGTTCCCCTTCAACCTGAGGAATGGGCTCGGGGAGGACATCTGTCTGCGCGGACGAATCCGGAGAAGAAACTGCATATCTGCGGCGCCGGGGGAGAAGCGGATCAAGTGAAGCAGCAACGGAGGAACAGGACTGTGCTGCTTCCACAGGCGAGCTGGCGATGACACGGGCCTTCCGAAGGACCTGTCCGCGATACAGATAGCCATTTTCCACGACAGTTTCCACCACAAGAGGACTGTCCGGCATTGCAGGACCGAGGATGTCCAGAACCTCATGAAATTCTGGCTGGATAGCTTCATTTTTTCGACCAAGGACGTCCATTCCGCACATACGACAGGCATCCTGAAGTTTCTGATTCATGCTGTCCAGATGGATTTTCCAGCTGTTGTCTCCCTGCAGCATGGCGAAGATACCGGAAACCTGGTCATGATAGGTCATGACCAGATCAAGCAGAGAGCGAATCTCCTCCCGGGCCTGCGATTCCTCTTTGCTTTCCTTATAAGAATCCGCCATGAATTCAATGAGTTGTTTCTGTTGTTTGCGCAGTTCAGACCATTCCTGCAACAGATCGCCCAAGGTGGCGTTGTTTTTCTTGATGGACTTCTGAACGGAGAGCACCTTGTCATCGATGCTCATGATGGCCTGTTCAGCCCCTTCAAAAAACTCGTCTTCAAGATCGTTGTGTTCTGTCAGTTTCTTGACGCGTGCAGAGACTTTCTCCAGCTTTTTGGACTGGATCTGGGCATGTTCGCTGATGTGTCGGACATCTTTGCTGAGGCTGTTCATCAGTTCTTCAAGCTTGGCAGTAAAAAACATCAGGGCACCTTCTTTCTGGTCCAGAATGGGCAGGGGATTATCCGAGGCAGGCTCCTCCTGTTTTGATCACCTTGGAATAGAAGTCGAAGGAATCTTTCGGAATCCTGCGCTGGGTCTTGTAATCCACGTACACCAGGCCAAAGCGCTGGGTATATCCCAGTTTCCACTCAAAGTTGTCCATGAAGGACCAGTAGAAGTAGCCGTCAACCTTGACGCCATCATTGATGGCCCGGCTCAGCTGCTTCAGATAGGAGCGGATATATTCGATACGCTGCGGATCGTGAACCGAGCCATCGGCACTGATGCAGTCCGGACAGCTCATACCGTTTTCGGTGATGATAATGGGAGTGTGATAGCGTTCATAGAGCATCTTCGGTCCCCAGTAGAGCGCCTCGGGGGTGACGGGCCAGCCCATCAGTGTCCGTGAAATACCCGTTTCGGGCTGCACCACCTTCCAGGGGTCGCGCACCATGGTTCCCTGGTAGATGTTCTGAGCATAGTAGTCAAGCGGCTGGCACATTTCCTTCAGGTCAAAGCGCCAGCCGTCCGGCAGGTATTTTCCATAAAGCCGGATGGCTTCATCCGGATACTGGCCCAGCATGACCGGATCCGAGAACCATGCGGGATTCCACATGAAGGAACGGGGATCCTCGCTGATGCCGAAGTAGATGTCCCTGGCGGACTTGATGTCCTCCGGGGTGGGATTGACGGGAATCATGGGACTGGAGCAGGGGGCATATCCCACACGGCATCCGGGAACGCGGTCCCGCAGGATCTTGACGGCCCGGCCATGGCAGCGCATGAGGATGTGGCTCATCCGAACCAGGTCGCGGGGATGGAGGACCAGGGCGGGGGCATGTTCGGCACGGCTGTATCCCAGACCGATGATGCATTGGGGTTCATTGATCGTAAAAAAGTCTTTCACACGGTTGCCCAGGCGATCGGCAATCAGGGTCGTGTACTCGGAAAACCAGTCGACCATGGACTCATTCAGCCAGCCGCCCCGTTCATGAAGGGCACGGGGAAGGTCCCAGTGATACAGGGTGACAAAGGGACGGATCCCGTGGGACAGGAGACAGTCCACCAGGTCGGAATAGAAACGGATTCCAGACTCGTTGACCTTGTAAGTGCCGGCAGGAAGCACCCTGGGCCAGGAAATGGAAAAGCGGTAAGCCTTGACTCCCATCTTGGCCATCAGGGCAATGTCCTCCCTGAAACGGTGGAAGTGGTCGCAGGCCACGTCGCCCGTGGACTGGTCGTCGACAAAGTCCGGGACATCGTGAGTCAGGTCATCCCAGATGGAGGGGCCCTTGCCGCCCTCGTTCCAGGCACCTTCGATCTGATAGGCTGAGGTGGCGGTACCCCAGATAAACCGGCTGCCAAAGTTCATAAATCTAGTCCCCCAATTCTATAGGATGAAACGTGGATACAAAAAAAGAGGCGGGCGTGCCTGGCGGGCCAGTCGTGGCCGTCGCCAGAACCACACCTGCCGCTCGTAAGTGCATGAGAAGGATGCAGGGAAGCCTCTGGATACGCACTGTCCCGGCGGCAGGGCCGCGGCGCTTCCGCCAAGGACAATTATACCAGAAAAAAGGTCACGTTTGAACGAAAAAAGTGAAGCCGGACAAAAAGAAGTTGAAGAATCTGCAGAAGGAATTCCCGCGTGATTCAGCAGAGCTTTTTCCTGAGCATCTGCGGGCATCGTGCATGCCATGGAAGGACAGGCGATTTTCCGCTGCAGCGGAAAGATCAGCACGCTCAAAGGGAGGTGCATCCTCAGGGCATGCAATCGTCTCAGATATGCGATGAGTTTCAGGGAAGCAATCAGGTTCAGCAGGTCTGTGTCCGGGTGATGGCTGTTCAGGTCATCCGCCTGGATGCCCTGAGGGGATGCACTCATCAGCACTTCAATCACGATGCAGGCAAATTCTGTCCGGTTCTTGCCTTCGGCGCGGTGAACATGAAACAGGGTCTCCTGCCCGGACAGAAAGGTCACGCCATTCACCGGACGGAGGATATACGATTCCGATTAACATTGACCGGCATAACCAGGGCGATGATGTGGCTATGCTGATTAAGCCCCGGATAAGAGTCACTGTCAGATATTTCCTGTAGTTCGGACTCAAGGATGCAGGATATGGATCCCGACAGGTCAGGGAACCGCGTTCAGATCGGCCACCGTGCTGCCGGGAATCAGCCGCGAGGGAATGGAGATGATCTCATTGAAAGTGGTCTCGGGGAATTCAATGAGATGGACCAATTTGCGGGCGGCGGCAGCGCCGATTCCGGCGGCGTCCTGGGCCACCGTCGTCAGGGGTGGATCGCACATCTGAAGAACGGGGACTCCGTCATACCCAGCGATGGATACATCCTCGGGAATCCGCAGGCCCTGGCTGTGGATGGCTTCAATGCCGCCCAGGGCGGAATAGTCATCGGGCATGAGAATGCAGGTGGGAGGTTCAGGAAGGGACAGAAGGCCCAGCATGGTCCTCCGGGCGTCCGCAGGGTGGTGGTATTTGCCCTGAACGATGTAGTTGTCCGGGACAGGCAGGCCCGCCGACGACATGGCCCGTCGGAAGGCGGTGATCCGGTCCAACCCCACGGAGGTGGGTTCCCCGTGAATATAGGCGATGCGCCGGTGTCCGCGGGCAAGGATGTAGTTCATCAGTTCGGTCATTCCCTGACGGTTTTCGGAGGCGA
>OMRS01000087.1 GCA_900313545.1 uncultured Eubacteriales bacterium
AAAAACGGAGACTTTTCCGTGATCAGGGACCAGCATCCCGAAGACTGGGAGGAGGGCATGTGGGTCACCAGCCCCGGCACCTCCTATCTGGAGGCGGTGACCCTGGAGGATGGAACCACGGCGGCGCTGATTGAAAATGCCGGGCTGAATGATGCCCGCTTTGAGCAGACGGTCACCCTGAGGGAAAACACCACCTACCGTCTGAGCGCCCGTGCCCGGGCCGAAGGCTGCGGAAGCGGCATCGGCGCCAACCTGTCCTTTATGGGAATCTTCGGGACCAGCCGGGAGGTGCACGATACCCGGGGTGAATGGGAAGAGCTGGCCCTGTATGCCAGAACCGGTGCGGGACAGAAGGAAGCGACGGTGGCCGTACGTCTTGGAGGCTACGGCTCTGAGAATACCGGCAAGGCGTGGTTTACGGACGTGGTCCTGGAGGAGGTCAGCGAGGTCCCCGTGGGGGAACTGGTCCTGAACCTGAAGACTCCGGAGCCGGCGAAGGAGGACAAGGAGCGCGGCGGGACGGATCTCAAACAGATCAGCATTCCGATGCTGCTGGCCGCGGCGGGAGGCTACCTGCTGCTGGCCGTGCTCTGGCTGCGCACCCGCGGGCAGCGGGCTTCAGGAAGCGGCCGCGGCGTGGCTGCGCTGCTGCTGCTGGCTGCGGCAATCCGGGTCGTGCTGTCCTTTACGGTGCCCGGATATGGCGTGGATATCGGCTGTTTCTCCGCATGGGCGGGCAAGATGGCTTCCGGGGGACCGGCGCATTTCTATGAGGAAGGGTATTTCTGCGATTATCCCCCGGCCTACATGCTGGTGCTGGGGGTCATCGGGCAG
Organism: uncultured Eubacteriales bacterium; assembly: GCA_900313545.1. Next base: position 835 of record OMRS01000087.1, read on the forward strand.
CTGGTTCGGCTGCTTGGCATCGGGTATTCCTCCATGGGGATCCAGGTGCTCCTCAAGTCCGTGCCGATCCTGTGCGACCTGGCGCTGGCATGGCTTTTCTACCGCCTGACCCGCAGGCGCACCCTGGCCGGCGGGGGAATCTTCCTGTGTGCGGTGGTCGCCTTCAATCCCGCGCTGATCATCACGGGAAGCTGCTGGGGACAGATCGACGTGATCACGGGTCTGCTGCTGGTGCTCATCCTGCTGCAGGCGGACAGACAGCGCTATGACATCGCCATCCCGCTCTTTGCTCTGGCGGTGCTGACCAAGCCCCAGGCGGGGCTGCTGGCTCCCCTGGGAATGGTGGCCCTCATCATGACGCTGGTGAAGGACAGGGGGCAGCTTCGGCGGGTGCTGGTGGGCATCCTCCTGGGCATCGCCGTGACGCTGGTGATCGTGGTGCCCTTCTCCCTCAACCAGACGTCGGCCACGTGGCTGTTTGACAAGTATCTGGAGACCCTCTCCAGCTATGACTATTCCACCCTCTCCACGGGGAACCTCATGTTCCTGCTTGGAGGAAACTGGGTCAAGAACACCGAGGTGCTTCTGTGGGGCATCACCTACGGACAGGCAGGCTATGCCCTTATGGCCCTGTCCTTTGCCGCGGGCATCGCGCTGCTGCTGAGGGGCGGGCTGAGGCGCCTGATCCTCTCCGCCGCGCTGACCCTGCAGATGATCTTTGTCCTGGGGCCCAAGATGCATGAGCGCTATATCCTCCCCGGCCTGATCGTGCTGCTGCTGGCCTATGTCCGGGAAGAGGATGTGAGGCTGCTGTTTGCCTTCCTCCTGGCCTCCGCGGCCGCGGCGGTGAACATCGGGGTGGTGCTGGCCTTTGACTACCTCATTGCGCCCAATCTCTGGCTGGGATATGTGCTGGGGGCGCTGCAGCTGCTGAGCCTTGGGATCACCGTATGGACAGCGGTGGACCTGTGCCGTGGAAAGGATCCTGTCCGTCCTCCGGAGAAGGTGCGCACCACGCCCCGGGAGGAGGTCTACGGCCAGAGCCGGGATGAACATCTCCGGGGGCAGATCCTTTCGCCCTCTGAGAGCCGCGTGCGTGTGAGCATGCTGGACCTGGGAATCATGGCCTGCCTCATGGTCCTCTACGGCTCCATTGCCTTTTACAATCTGGGAAGCACCACCGCCCCGCAGACGGGATATGTCTCTTCCGCGGACAACGAGACGGTGGTCCTGGACCTGGGCGGGGTCCGCGAGGATTTCATGATCTACTACTACGGCGGCATCTCCGACACGAAGTTCGCATTTGAAATCTCCGATGACGGCGAGAACTACACCGATGAGGCGGAGGCGTACTTTGACCGGGGAACCTGCTTCAAGTGGCAGGCCGTGCGCCTGGCGGAATATGATGAGAACGATGATGTGATCGGCTATTCGGGCAGCGCGCTCACCTTCAGCGGACGATACATCCGCATCCGTTTCCACGGAGCGGGTTCAGCCCTGTGGGAGGTGGCCGCCGTGAATGAGAAGGGCGTGCCCTATCCCATCCATGCGGTGTCCGTGAAAGGCGGCGTTGAGGGCCGCACCGGTGATCCCTCCGTGCTGGTGGACGAGCAGGAGACGGTGCCGGACCGTCCGTCTTACCTGAACAGCATGTATTTTGACGAAATCTACCATGCCCGCACCGGCTATGAGCATGCCCACGCCCTGCCCACCTATGAGACGACGCATCCGCCTCTGGGGAAGGTGTTCATGAGTCTGTGCATCCGCCTGCTGGGCATGACGCCCTTTGCGTGGCGCCTGGCCGGCACCCTTGCCGGCATTCTCATGATCCCGGTGATCTACCTGATGGGCCTTTCCCTGCTGCGGCGCACCCGCTGGGCGGCGCTGAGCGCCGTGCTGCTGACGGCGGACTGCATGCACTTCACCCAGACGCGCATCGCCACGATCGATTCCTTCGGCGTGCTGTTCATCATGCTCATGTTCCTGTTCATGATCCGCTGGCTCCAGATGAGTCCCTGGCGCGATTCCCAGGGGCACATGCACCGGGAGCTGCTGCTGTGCGGCATCTGCACGGGTCTGGCCATTTCAAGCAAGTGGATCGGCTGTTACGGCGCGGTGGGCATTGCGGTGCTCTTCTTTGCCCGGATGTGGCAGCTGCTTTGCCAGGCCCGCTACGCCCAGGCCCACCGCAATGAGGATCCCCGGTTTGCCCGCGTGGCAGACGGCTTTGCGCCCTTTGCCCTGCAGACGCTGGGCATGTGCATCGTCTACTTCGTGGTGATTCCGGTGATCATCTACTGCCTGAGCTACATTCCCTATCTGGAAGCCTATGGCGAGGTGCGCCTGAACGGGCGGACCATCGAGCGGCTCATCAGCGCCCAGACCCTGATGTTTGACTATCACGCAGGGCTGCAGGCGACCCACTACTTTGCCTCTCCCTGGTACGAGTGGCCCCTGATCATCAAGCCCATGTGGTACTATCAGGCGGATTTCCCGCTGCCGGGCAAGATGTCCACGATCCTCTCCTTCGGCAATCCGGCCGTGTGGTGGACGGGACTGGTGGCCATGTGCCTGGTGATGGCGCTGTTTGTGCGCAGCTATCTGCTGACCCCGGAGGGAAGGCGGGCGGGAGAGCGCAGCTTTGAGGAGCGGGCCCTGCCGGTGCTGGTGGTGGGCTTCCTCTCGGCGTATCTGCCCTGGGTGCTGGTTTCAAGACTGACCTTCATCTACCATTACTTTGCCAGCGTGCCCTTCATCATCCTGTCCACCTCCACGTGCCTGTGCCATCTGGAAAGGCGCTTCCCCCGGGTCAGCCATGTCCTGATGGCGGTGCTGATGGTGGCGGCCGTGGTCCTGTTTGCGGCCTTCTATCCGCTGGCCTCCGGCTGCGAGGTCAGCCGCGAATGGGGAGATGCCATGAACTGGTTCCGGGGCTGGATGTGGTACTGATACGGTGACTGTGCTATAATTTTCAAGGGAAGGAGGGGGTTTTTGTGGATTACCCGACCATATCGGTGGTGGTTCCGGTGCGCAATGAGGAAAAGTACATTTCCAGATGCGTGGAGACCATCTTCCGGCAGGACTATCCTCGGGACAGGATGGATGTCATCTTTGTTGACGGACAGTCAAATGACCGGACCGTTCAGCAGCTTCTGGAGCTGCAAAAGACCTATCCTGAGATCCGGCTGCTTGAAAATCCCCACCGGACCGTTCCATATGCCATGAACATCGGCATCCGGGCAAGCCGGGCGGAGGTCATCGTGCGCCTGGACGCCCACGCCGAGTATCCTCCGGATTATGTCCGGCTGTCGGTGGAAACCCTCCTGACCCGGGAGTGCGAGAACGTGGGCGGCTACTGCGACACCCGCGGGCGCGGCTTCGTGGGTGAGGGGATTGCAGCCATGCTGTGCACCCCCTTTGGCGTGGGCAATTCCACCTTCCGCACCGCGGACAAGGACGGCTATGTGGATACCGTGGCCTTCGGATGTTTTCACCGGGATCTGTTTGAGCGCATCGGCTATTACGACGAGCGCATGACGCGCAACCAGGACAATGAACTGAGCTACCGCATCCGCAAAAACGGGGGAAAAATCTGGTTCAACCACCGGATCCGCTTTGTGTACTACTGCAGGGACACTCTCTCCGGCATTCTCAGGATGGGATTCATGAACGGCAAATGGAATGTGATCACCATGGCCCTGGTCCCGGGATCCATGAGCCTGCGGCATTTTGTTCCGTTTGCCTTTGTCCTTTCCACATTGCTGCTGCTTGCGCTGGTGCTTGCGACGGGCTCCTTCTTCTTCAAGGGACTTCTTCTGCTGGAGTGGGGCATGTATCTTGCACTGGACCTGTTCTACGCCTGGGACATCTCCCAGAAAAAAGGCCTCAGATACCTGCCCCTGGAGGTATTTCTGTTCCCGGCGTTCCACTTCGCCTACGGCACGGGATCCTTCTTCGGGCTGCTTGCCCTGCCTTCTTTCCTGAAGGATGGCGCAAAAAGGAAGAATCAATCGTGAAGATACTGCATATCTGCCGCAATCTGTGCGGTTCCCGGGTCTTTCCGGAGCTGTTTGTGGAGCTGGAGCGGCAGGGACTGGAGCAGGTGGTGTTTGCGCCGGAGATCAGCCTTCCCCCGGAAGGTCCTCCGCCCATGCCGGGAGTGCAGACCTATCTGTGCAGAACCCTCCGCAACACAGACACGCTGTTTTTTTTCAGAAAAGCCCAGCGGACGGTCCCGGAGGTTCTGGGCAGGGTCCGGATGAAGGAGGTCCGCCTGATCCACGCCCATACCCTCTTTACCGACGGGTCCATTGCGCGGAGCCTGTCCCGGAAGACCGGCCTGCCCTACATGGTGACCCTGCGCTATAGCGACGTGGCGGCGATCTACAGGTATGAGCCCCACCTGCGTCCCCTGGCGCGGAGGATCCTGCGGGATGCCGTCCGGGTGGTGTTCCTCTCGGAGGGGATCCGGCGCGAGGTGACCGGATGGCTGCCCCGGGAGGAGCAGGAGGCGTTTGGGGAAAAGACCGCGGTCATCCCCAACGGCATCGCGCCGGCGTGGCTGGACGGAACGCCCCGGAAGCTGTCCGGGGAGGTGGTCCGCGTGGGGTTTGCGGGCAAACTGAATGACCGCAAGCGCCCCCTTGACGCCCTGCGGGCGGTCCATGCGGCAAATGCCGGGGGCTCCCGGCGCTTTGTCCTGCGGGTGTGCGGCACGGGCCCGCTGGAGGGCCGCGTGAGGCAGGCGCTTGGAAAAGAAGATGAGATGCTGGGCAAAATCACCGGCATGGAGCCCATGAAGGCCTTTTACCGCAGCTGTGACGTGCTTCTGGTGCCCTCCCGGGCGGAAACCTTCGGCATGGTGTACCTGGAGGCCATGAGCCAGGGGGTGCCGGTACTGTATACCCGGGGCCAGGGGTTTGACGGGCAGTTTCCCGACGGCCAGGTGGGATACCCGGTCATCTGCAGGAACATTTCCTCCCAGGCGGATGCGCTGCACCGCATTGCCGGGGAGGATTACGAGGCCATGTCCTCGCGCTGCCTGGAGGCGGCCGGGAGCCTGTCGCTGCCCCGCGTGGCGGGCATGTGGATGCAGCTCTACGGCGACTGAGGAGATATCGTGGATAAGCGGAATCTGAATATCCTGATGATGGTTCACCGGCTGGAGGACGCATCTCCCTACTGCTTTTTCGTGCATGAGCAGGCCCGGACACTGGCTGCCCGGGGGCACCGGGTGACGGTGATCTCCTGCGTGCTGTGTCCGCCGCTGGCCAGTCGCCTGCGGCCGGAGGCCCATGCGCTGGATTTGCGCACTCCGGCAAGGGACCGCCTTGACGGGGTGGAGATCGTGTATCCCCGCGCCCTGTCCCTGGGCGACGGGGGGGACCGGCTTTTTGGCGGGTCCCTGATGGCCCTTGCCGCCTTCAGGGAGGCGAAAAGGATGCATGAGGCGGCCCCGTTTGACCTGATCCATGCCCACATGCTGCCCCGCGACGGCCACGCGGCCCTGCTGATCGGCAGGCGGCTGGGGGTCCCGGTGGTGCTGACGGTGCACGGGACCGACGTGCTGCGCTACTTTGGCGAGGGGATCACTCCCTGGAAGCGGAATGTGAAGATCGCCAGGGAGGTGGACGCCCTGATGGCGGTCTCGCCCATGCTCCTGGACCGCGTGCGCGGCTGCCGGGGGGAGAAGGCGATCTCCCGGGTGGTGGAAAACGGGGTGGACCTGTCCCTGATTCCCGATGTGCGGGAGAACCGTCCGGGAAGGATCCTGTCGGTGGGCACCCTGAAGGCGCGCAAATGCATGGACCGGACCCTTTCGGCCTTTGCCCGCGTGGCCGGGGAATTCCCGCAGGCGGAGCTGACCCTGATCGGTGAAGGGCCGGACCGGGAGGCGCTGCTTGCCATGGCCCGGGAGCTGGGGGTGGCGGATCGGGTGCATCTGACCGGGGGAATGCCCCACCGGCAGGTGCTGGAGGAGATGAGCCGCTCCGACCTGTTCCTGCTGCCCAGCTGGGGAGAGGGATTCGGAATTGTCTATATCGAGGCGATGGCAGCGGGATGCATTGCCGTGGGTGCCAGAAATGAGGGCATCGACGGTACCCTCCGGGACGGGGAGAACGGCTTTCTGGTGGACGCGGGCAGCGTGGACCAGATGGAGCAGATCCTGAGGAGGTGCCTGGGGGATCCCGCCTCGGTGCGGGAAATCCGCATGGCGGGCATGAGGACCGCCCGGGAAATGACCTGGGAGCGGAATGCCCGGGAGACGGAGGAGGTCTATCGCCTGGTGCTGGATGGAAAACAGGAGGGGTTGAGGTGAGCAGAAACAGTGTGGATGGAACCGGCATGCTTCGGTTTTACGACCGCGTGACGGGAGTCTTCAATGATATCTTTGACGCCCGGCTGCTGACGGTGGCGCTTTTTGCGCTGGAGAGCTACTGCGTGCTGTTTACGCAGCGGAAATTCCCCATGCGGTGGATGATCTTCGTGCTGTTCGGGATGATCCTGCTGCTGGCGGTCACGCTGACGGCCAGGACCGGGGAGCGCAGCCGGGTCAGCTTTTCAAAGCTCATGGTGGGCCTGTGGTTCGCCCTGCATACCATGATGGTCATCTCCGGGCTGTTCTACCAGGACTGGCTGCCCGAGAGCATTCCCCTGCTGATCTGTTATCCCGTGATCTTTTCGGTCTTTGCATCCCGTGAGGATGAGGGGGTGTTCAGGGCGATCCTGAGGGCGGCGATGCTGTCCGTGCTCCCCTTCCTGGTCTGGTCCCTGATCGCCCGGCCCATCAGCTGGGGACGCCTGGGATACATGGGGGTCTTTTATGACGCCAACCCGCTGGCCATGTGCTGCGTGATCATGGCCTCCTCGGCGATGCTGCTGGCCTATGCGAACTGGCGGCAGAAGCGCATGATGCAGTTCGTGCTGTGCCTGCTGCTGGGCGCACTGGCGGTGGTGGTGCTGGTGTTCACCATGTCCCGCTCGTGCCTGCTGGCTTTTGCCGGCGTTACGGTGATCATCGTGGGCACCATCGTGGCGGGCACGGTCCGCCATCCCGGCCGCTGGATCGCCGCGCTGTCCGTGGTGGTGGTCCTCGCGCTGGTTGCGGGGGTACGCTTCACGCGGGAGAAGATCTACGAGTCCTATGTGGAGGACTATGAACTGGCCGTCTATAACCATGAGACCTACGGCGACCCCATCCTGATTCCCAAACCGGAGGACCGGAAGCTGTCCATGGATGACCTGACCTCGGACCGCTGGGGCATCTGGGAGGTCATCATGAAAAACCTGACCTGGAACGGCCATCCCACCAGCGTTGTGAAGGAGTGGGTGGCCATTGACGGGGCGGGCGACCGGCATTTCAATGCCCACAACGCCTTCCTGGGGGTGGCCTACAACAACGGATGGATTGCGGGGCTCCTGCTGTGCGCCTACACCATTGCCGCCTTTGTCCGCTCCTTCCGGTACTACTGGATCCACAGGAAGCACAGCGTCTGGGCCGCCACGCCCCTGACCTTCTGCACGGTCTTCATTCTGGTGGGCATGTTTGAATCCGTCTATGCCCCCTTCTCGGTGATCGGGTGCACGTTCCTGCTGGTCCAGGCGCCCCTGTGGCGCGCGGACCTCAGTCTGAGCGGGCCGGAGAGCGGCAAGGAGCAGAAGGCATGAGAAAACAGCCGACTGTCAGCGTGATTGTTCCGGTGTATAATGCGGCGCTGTACCTGGAGGACTGTATCCGCTCCCTGGAGGGACAGACCCTTGCGGGAATGGAGCTGATCTTTGTCAATGACGGCAGCCAGGACCGGAGCGGGGAAATCCTGGAACAGGCCGCCGCGCGCAATCCCGCGGCCCGGGTGATCTCCTTCCCGGAGAACCGGGGTGTGTCTGCGGCCCGCAATGCGGGACTGGAGGCCGCGCGGGGTGAATTTGTGGGCTTCTGTGACGGGGATGACTGGGTGGAGCCCCATATGTATGCGGAACTGTACCGGGCCTGCATGCTCCGAAGCGCCGACATTTCCTTCTGCCGGGTCTTCAAGGACCGACCCTCAGGGACGGAAAACGTGCCCCTGGGCATCCCGGACAGCAGCGAGTTTGATTACGGCAGTATCCGCAGCCGGTTGGTGCCGCAGATGCTGGCCCTGAAGGTGGACGGGGACGGCCTGCCCCTGTCGGGCTATACGCCCAGGAACCTGTTCAGGCGCGTGATTCTGCAGGGCCTGCGCTTCCGGGAGGAGATCCACTACGCGGAGGACCTGGTGTTCATTGTGGAGGCCATGCTCCGCTGCCGCAAGGCGGTGGCGGTGGACTTTGCCTATTACCATTACCGTTTCCATGAGGGTAGCGTCACCAAGCGCTACAGCGCGTATATTCCGGATTCCTTTGACCGCTCAAACCAGGAGCTGGAGCGGCTGGTGGGCGGATTTGACGAGTGCAGGTCGCGCATGATGGTGCGTCGCAGGAAGATGGCGGTGGACGTGGTGCGCAACTACTGCGCCGCCGACAGCCCCTGGTCCATGGAGGAAAGGATCCGCCTTTCCCGGGATTACATGAACCGTGCGGATGTCCGCAGTGCATTTGCCGGTCTGCGGCTGACGAGTCTTCCTCCAAGAACTGCGGTCAGGCTGGGTCTGGTCAAGTACCGGCTGGCCGCCCTGGCCTGCTGGCTGTTTTCCAAGGTCTTCAGGAACCGTCTGTAAAGGAGATGTTGACATTGAAAAAACTTCTGGGCTGCCTGGCCCTGATGCTGACGCTGTGCGCCCCGGCGCTGGCTTCCCGCAGTGCGCCGGTGTATCAGGACCCGCCGCCGGCGCCGTCGGTTTCTCCGTCTGAAGGAGAACTGCCCCGATATGACCTGACCTTCCCGGAGGAGATGCCGCTGGAGGCCGTCAATTTTGTACTGACGGCAAGGGGCGAGTTTGAAAAGCATCCCTTCGAGCGGCTGCCCAAGAACAACGACTATACCCACTGGTTCTATGAGGACGAGCGGGAAATCGGATGGTGCTCCGTGTTCCAGATCTGGTGTGCCAATCACAGCGGGGTTCCCCTGGTTCTGTACAAGCAGGACGTGCAGATCGGAGACGGGGATGTGTTCTCGGCCATGGAGGGCCGCGTGGGCAATGTCTACAAGGTGTTTGAAAAGCACGGCCGCTGGCTGGACGGCACCGCAGGGGCGGTGCCGCGTCCGGGATACCTGGTCATCTACGGGGTCCGGGGCTCCACGCCCTATACGCATGTGGCCATCGTGGAGAGCGTGCGGGAGCTGGGAGAGGGCATGTATGAGCTGACCACGGTGGAGGGCAACCTGGGCTCCACCATCAAGCGGCTCAATTACCGCTACAGCGCGGCTCCGAAAAAGCAGTATGTCAATATGTCCGTGATCCCTGAGGCGGAGCGGACGGTGACGGGGTGCCAGTACACCCTGCAGAAGGATGACTGGTACATCACGGGCTTTTGCCAGACCTGGAAATAAGCTGCGGGAAGAGAAAACAGGACAGACGGAGCCGGTGAGACGATCGGCAGGAGGAAACACGGATGGATGCGTTGGAGGCCATTCGGACGCGCAGAAGTGTCCGGAAAATGGATTCCCGGATTCCGGACCGGGAGCTGATTGAACAGGTGATCGAGGCGGGACGCTGTGCGCCCAGCGGCTCCAACAGCCGGAGCACCCACATGCTGGTGATCACCGACAGGGCGGTGCTCAGGGACCTGGCGGAAAAGGTCCGGACAGCCTTTGCGGAGATGGAGGAGAAAGAGGATACCTATATCTCCCTGAAGCGGTCCATTCGCGCCGCCCGGGCAGGGGACTATGTCTTCCATTACAATGCGCCGGTGCTGATCGTGACGGCCAACCGGAAAGGCTACGGCAATGCCCTGGCGGACAGCGCCTGCGTGCTGGAAAACATGATGATTGCCGCCAACGCTCTGGGGCTGGGCTCGTGCTGGATCAACCAGCTCCACTGGCTGACCGATCATCCCCAGATCCGCGACGCCATGGTCTCCCTGGGGATCGGGGAGGAGGAAACCATCACCGGAGGCCTGATCCTGGGCTACGGGGAAGGAGAGATGCCGGTGCGAGGGCCCCTTTCCGGAAACCCTGTCACCTGGATTGAATAGGGTCTTCCCAAAACGAAAAAACCGCCCGTGAAGGGCGGTTTTTCCGTTTTGGGCCGGACTGCGGACCGGCGCTATTCAAGGGCCAGCTCTTCTCCGGCGGCAAGGACCAGTTTGCCGGGACCGTCGAAGGCATCCGCGACTTCCTGGCTGAAGAGGGCGCCGGGGGCCATGTGATACGGGATGGAGTGGCGGGCCCCCACGCGCCTGGCACAGGCGCTGGCTTCCTGCACATCCATGTTGAACACTCCGTCGCAGACAAAAAACGCGTAGTGGATGTCCCGGGATGAAAGAGCGGACATCTGGTCCGTGGTGGAGGTATCCCCGGTGGCATAGACCGAGATGCCTCCGGGAAGGGTGATGAGCCAGCCGACGCAGGAGCGGATGTCGTGGTTGCGGTTGTTTCCGGCCTCCACGGCCTCCACCACGGCATAGCCCAGGTCAAAGGTCTGGTGGACGCCGTCCTGGAGAGCTTCGGCGAAGGTGATGACCTGGCAGTCCCCGGCGCGCCGGGTGATCAGGCTGACCGCGCCGTGGTCCGGGTGCGCGTGGGAGACGAGGATCAGGTCTGCAGGAAGATCATAGCCTTCTCCGGCATAGGGATCAACGTAGATGACATGGTTGTCTGCGGTGACGATGCGCAGCGAACCGTGCCCCTGGTACAGAAGCTTCGGCGCGGAATCCTGTGCGAGCGCGCAGGGGGCAGACAGCAGGGACAGCATGAGCAGCAGGAACAGGAATGTTTTCATGGCGGCCTCCTTTCAAAGCGGCACGGTCGGCGGGAAACGGGGCATCGAAGAAGCGGGCCGGGGAATCCTCAAAACAGACGGCGGGCGGTTGTCGGTTCATCATGACGGGGGACGAAATCATGAATCCCGGGGAAAGGATTTTCCGCAGGGCACAGGCTTCTCCTCTCCGGGCCGGAACGGATGCCGCCCTGTTTCCCGGGACTGCAGGTCCCGGGACAGGAGCAGGATGTCCTCCTCCGGACGGGCTTCAACGGGAACAAATCCCAGGGAGCGGTGCAGCGCCAGGCTGGCGGCGTTGGTGCTGCGGATTCGGACCTGGACAGAGGTGAAGCCCTGGTCCCGAAGGAGGGACAGAAGCCGGCAAAGCGCGGCTGCGGCAACGCCACGGCGCCGTTTTTCCGGCGCGACGGCAATGCCCCAGGAGGCGACGGGAAACGAGGACAGATAGGCGGTGATGCCGCCGGCCGGGCGCCGGTCCGCCAAGATGGAATAGCGCTGTTCGCCGGACGTGGAGGGAAGGGGCTTCAGGACGATCTCCATGGCGGTATCCTCTCAGGCGGGGGACGCCGGACAGGGAGGCCGGGACCTTTTGCGAAGGACCACCAGGGCGGCAAGGGTCAGCGCGGAGATCAGGTCCGCGACGCGCCAGAGGGGCTTTCCCGCAAAGCGGAGCGTGAGCTGCCCCTGCTCTCCCGGGAGAACCTCCACCCGGATGCGGTTGTTGGGACCTGCGGTGTAGGCGCGCGGTGAGCCGTTGACGAGGAGGCGGTATCCGTCAAATGCAAACAGGGGAAGGATCAGGCTAGCGCTGTCCTCCGCCTGGAAGCTGCAGGAGAGGCGGGTGCCTGTCTTGCTGAAATCCGACACGGACACCGGGCCCTGCGTCTCAATGCCCCGCACCAGGGTATCCCCGGGAACAGTCCCCGGCAGGGTGTATTCCTCGTAGAGCATATGGGGAGAGGTGATCTGGCCGGGCTCGAGATAGTCATTGAAGCGGGTCTGCCGGTTGACGGTGGGCAGGATCATGAGGATGGACAGGGCGAGGACCGTGACCAGGCAGAAGCTGCGGTCCTCAATGAAGCGGACATAGCCGTAGCCGGCGGCCAGGGCCAGGAACACGGAGGGGAACATGAGCAGCCGCCAGGCAAACTGGATATAGTTGATGAATCCCCGGGTCAGCACGGCTGCCTGGCTCCAGGGAAAGAAGGTCGTGCTCATGAAGGCTGTTGCAAGTCCCGTCAGCAGACAGAAAAGGGCGGCACGGGAGGCGGAATCTTTCGGCCTGCGCGCAAGGCACAGGACGCACAGCACGCAGCCCAGCACCACGTGGAACCCCAGTTCCAGAGGCATGCCGGAGAGGGTCAGGTCCCGGGGATCGACGGGCAGGTCCCCCTCCCCCCACAGCAGCAGCTGGGCAGGGGCGAGAGCGAAGTACCCCGCATTCATCTGCAGTCCGGCGGCGCCGACCCCCTGGCGCAGATAGGTCAGCAGGGGGGCCAGCTGGAAGGCGCACAGCAGGGCGCAGCATCCCGCGGCGAGCAGCAGCGAGGCAAAGCGTTTCCGGCGGATCAGGCGGATCAGGAACAGGGCGGAAAGGGCCAGGGCCAGCAGCAGGCACAGGAAGGTGGAAATCATGTGGGAAAGGAAGATGAGCGCGGCGGAGACGGACAGCAGCGGCCAGGCTCTGCGTTCCCCGAAGAAGACTTCCCACAGTCCTGCGACAAACAGGGGAAGCACGCTCATGGCGGCAGCCTCCCCCAGGGCGGCGCGGACATAGATGTCGGTAAAGCGGTACATACACAGTACGTAGAGGATGGTGGACACCACGCATGCGGTCCGGTCCCGAAAAAGCCGGCGGGCGCACAGATACATGGACACTGCCGCCAGCACGTTGAGAAATACGTGGTACAAATGCAGCACATACACCATCGAACAGCCGAAGATCAGCACCAGCGCGCCGGGATACAGCAGCAGGTCCGGATAGAAGACGGAGTTGACGGCGCCGTAGCCGTCATAGGCGAAGCCGGCCAGACGGACCGGGAACATGCCCTCCCGCAGGCCGGAGGCAAGCTGGAAAAACCGGGCCACGTGAAAGGGGGTATCGTACAGGATGCCGGTATTGGCCTTGAAATCCGGCACGGAGGCGTAAAGGAGAGCCAGACCCACCAGCAGCAGGGCGCGGTGATCGCGGAAGGAAAAGCCCCGAAGAACCAGAATCAGGAAAGCCGCAAGCGCCGCAAGCAGCAGCAGGGCGCTGAAGGTGTTGTCCCGGTAGGTGGGGGTATACAGGCGGAAATCCCGGACGCGGATGAAGGTTCCGCCTTCAAAGTAGGTGGAGATGTCCAGACCGGACGCCGCGTCCTCCAGGGTGAAGACGGCTTCACCGGAGGTTTCGCCGGGGACGGTGAGGATTTCCCCGCCCGTGATGCGGGCGTTGTTGGCGGAGGAGATCCGGATCCGGTTGACCCCGTCGCTCTCGATGACCCATTTGAGGCGGTAGGTGCCCGCGTCCACGTTGAACCCGGGGCCCTGGCACACCAGACCGTAGGAATCCCCCTTGTCCAGGGCAAGCGTGTCCCCGCGGGGCAGGGTCATGCGGGTCTCGCACATGTCTGTGAACACCACCGGGTGGTCCAGGATTCCGGTCAGGAGCAGGATCAGCGCCAGAACCGCCAGGGCGCCGAGGAGGAAGGGGGCGGCTTTTCGCATGGAATTCTCCTTTATGAACAGGCCGTCCGGAGGCAGGTCCGGAAAAAGCCGGGAATGGATACGGGAAGAACGGCAGGAGCACGGCCGACAGGCGGGCCGGATGAACGGGCCCGACTTTCTCAGAAAACCTGAGGGAAGGGGTGCACGGGAAGAATACCCCATGAAAAACACAGCGTCAAGTAAGATGCCCGCCGCGGGCCGGGCCCCAGGAGGCGGGAAGAGGGTACTCCGCACGGGAGGGGATGCCCGGAGGCATACAATGTATTATAAAAATATAATATAAGCAATAAACGGCGGATTTGACCTCGAAGTATAAGACATGTTATAATAAAAAGAGGGGGTGGAGGGCTGCGGGAAAAACCGAAGACCACCGGTCCCGACGGGTCCGGGGAAATGGCTCCCCTGACCTTTGGCAAAGCAAGGAGAAGAGAAAGGAGAGGGCAAAGAGAACCCGGCGGACAGACGGGATGCCGGAAAAGGAACTTTGTCACGGACTGATGAAAACGATATGGAAGGGCATCGATGCGCTGGCAAGATGGTGCATCGGGCTGATTGCAAAGATCGCGCCGGGGCTGGGAAAAAAATGCCTTGAGCTGTGGAACGATACGGAGCTGGTAAGCTATCTGTTTGTGGGGCTGGCCACGACGCTGGTCAACTATGTCTGCTACTGGGCGGTCACCCGTCTGTTTGGACTGACCGTCATGCCCGGCACCTGGGTGGCCTGGCTGGTAGCCGTCATCTTCGGATACTGGGCCAACAAGACCTTCGTGTTCAAAACCCACTGCCCGGACCTGGCCGCACTGGCAAAGGAAGCCTTCGGATTTTTCACCATGAGACTGGTGTCCCTGGGCATGGAGACGGTGCTGATGTATGTCACAGTCAGTGTGCTCCACCTGAATGATCTGGTGATGAAGCTGGTGATCAACCTGCTGGTGATCATCCTCAATTATGTGTTTTCAAAGATGATCATATTCAAGAAGAAGTGAGGTGGACCGGATGAAAAGAAAGCTGATTGTTCTTGTGTGCGTCATGATGCTTCTGGGGAGCGTCCTGGGCCTGGCGGAGAGCGGAATCTCCGTCTCCAGAAAGCAGATTTCCCTTCACAAAACGCCGGACAGGAATGTCACCAACATCGTCATGCTTCTTCAGAACGGCGATGAGACGGAGCTGATCCTGCTGGCCTCCATCAATACCCGGACAGGACGTGCGGTGATGACCTGTATCAACACGGATATGCAGGTCACGCTTCCGGAAGCCGGGGAGACAGCCCTGCGGGGCGTGTATGCCATGGGAGACCGCAAGAGCCGGGGAAACCTGATCATGCGCACGCTCAACGACCTGCTGTCGCTGGACGTGACCACCTATGTGGTGCTGGACATGGGCAAGATCCCGGAGCTGGTGGATATGGTGGACGGGCTGGACATCACGCCGACCCAGGAGGAGGACGCCGCGCTGGGACTGGACCTGGATACCTGGGCGCTCAACGGCGAGGAGTCCATGGCCTTCATGAAGCTGAAGCTTCCGTCTGACGATGTGGAGACAAACCGCAGCTACACGGTCCTCATGGAGCTGCTGCAGAAGGTGACCCACAGCGGCATCGGGGAAATGATGGGCGCGGGTGGCGCACTGCTCTCCTCCATGGATACCAACCTGGGAATCATGACGGCGATGACCCTCAGTACCACGGTCCACGGCGGATCGGAGCGGCTTGAAATCTCGCTGCCCCGGGAGGAAATGATCCTGGAGAGGGACCCGCTCCGGGTGGACGGCGAAAAAATGAAGGAAAAGCTCTTTGAGGTGCTTTATGAGTAAGACGGTACGGGAATCAGCGGCGGCGGTAAGGGATGCCTCCCGCCGGCTGGCCAGGTCCGCGCCGGAGGTGCGCAACCAGGCCCTCCTGGAGATGGGGCATGAGCTGGAGCAGTCAAGGGAGATCATCTTCCGGGCCAACCAGGAGGACCTGGAGGCGGCAAGACAGGCCGGAAGGAAGGAATCTGAAATCCAGAGGCTGACCTTCGGGGAGAAGAAGCTGCACGACGTGATGCAGGGCCTGCACGATCTTTCCCTGATGGAGGATCCTCTGGGGCGCGTGGTCTTCACCACGGAGATGGCGCCGGGCCTGATCCTTCGCAGGGTGACCTGTCCCCTGGGCGTCATCGGGGCCATTTTTGAGGCGCGGCCGGATGCTCTGGTGCAGATCGCCTCCCTGTGCCTCAAGAGCGGAAACGGCGTGCTCCTCAAGGGAGGCAGCGAGGCAGCCAGAACCAATGGCGCGATCTTTGAGGCACTGTGCCGGGGAAGCGTCAGGGCCGGCATCCCGGAGGGATGGGCGGCGCTGCTGGAAAGCCGGGAGGATGTGCGGGAGATGCTGCGCCAGCATGACCTCATCGACCTGGTGATCCCCCGGGGTTCCGGGGCCCTGGTCAGATTCGTGCAGGAGAACACCAGCATTCCGGTGCTGGGCCACAGCGAGGGCGTGTGCCACATCTATCTGGATGCCTCGGCAGATCCGGAGATGGCCGCGCAGATCGTCCGGGACGCGAAGTGCCAGTACCCTGCCGCCTGCAACGCGGTGGAGACGGTGCTTGTGCACTATACGGCGAGGGAGGCGCTCCTGCGCACGGGCAGGGCCCTGGCGGAAGAAGGCGTCATCCTGCACGCGGACAGCTTCTGCCGGATGCTGCTGGAGCTGGACGGCGTGGAATGCGTGCCCCTGCTGGAGGGGGACCTCCGCAGGGAGTATTCCTCCAGGGAAATGAACCTGCGTGTGGTGGCCTCCCTGGAGGAAGCCATCGGGCTGATCAACACCAACGGTTCTCATCATACGGAGGCCATTGTGACACAGAGCATGGAGGCCAGGGACCGCTTCTTTGCCATGGTGGACTCCGCCGGGGTTTACCACAACTGCTCCACCCGTTTTGCGGACGGCTTCCGCTACGGCTTTGGCGCCGAGGTGGGCATTTCCACCGGCAAGGTCCATGCCCGCGGGCCCGTGGGACTGGAGGGGCTGTGCTCCTACAAGTACCTGCTGGAAGGACAGGGGGACCTGGTGGGCAGCTTTGCCTCGGGAGAGCGGCACTTTACACACCGGAGGCTGTGACAGGGGGTAGGAGGCCAGCATGCGTTGTGGATGCCCGCAGTGCGGGACATATATGATTCAGGCGGAAAGCCTGGAATTCGGCTGCGTCTGCCCGGAGTGCCTGTATCGCTGCAGGGCGTGCATGGGCACAAATACGGTGGTCAGCCGTGAAGACCTGGGAAAACTGACGTTTGTGGATCTGACGGAGGAACAGGAGGACGTGCCGGAGGACCGGAGCGCTCCTTCCCCGGATGAATGGATTGATTGAACAAAGCAGAGGAGGTCACGCAACATGATTGCAATTGGCAGTGATCACGCGGGATTCGCGCTGAGGCAGGAAATCATGAAGTATCTGGAGAGCCTGGGAGAGGCGTATGTGGATGTGGGAACCCGGACGACTGACAGCTGCGACTATGCGCTCTTTGCGCAGAAGGTCTGCGAGAAGATCCAGAGCGGAGAGTGCGAAAAGGGCATTCTGTGCTGCGGAACCGGCGTGGGAATTTCCATTGCCGCCAACAAGATGAAGGGAATCCGCTGCGTATGCTGCAGCGAGCCGTACTCCGCCGCCATGTCCAGGGCCCACAACAACGCCAATGTCCTGGCTATGGGCGGACGCGTGGTGGGCGCGGACCTGGCGAAGATGATTGTGGACGCCTTCCTGAAGGGTGAATTCGAAGGCGGCCGGCACCAGCGCAGGGTGGATCAGATCATGGCTCTTGAAAACCGTTAACGACAACAGAGGGAAGAGAGAAGACAGAACATGGACATTTCGGCAGCTCTGGCAAAGGAATTTGACCTGAAACCGCAGATTGCGGGAAACATCATTACCCTGATCGATGAGGGCAATACCATACCGTTCATCGCCCGCTACAGGAAGGAACAGACCGGAGAGATGGATGATCAGCGGCTGCGCAGTTTCGGCGAGCGGCTGGAATATCTCCGCAACATGGACAAACGGCGCCAGACCATCCTGGACACCATCACCGAACAGGGGAAGATGACGGACGTGCTTCAGGGGAAGATCGAGGCGGCCGCGACGCTGGCGGAACTGGAGGACCTGTATCTGCCCTATCGGCCCAAGCGCAGGACGAGGGCCCTGATCGCCAAGGAGAAGGGCCTTGAGCCCCTTGCCCAGCGGCTGATGCAGCAGGTCCGGGGCGAGGACCCTGCCGAGCTGGCACTGGCGTACATCAATGAAGAAAACGGCGTGGCGGACGCGGAGACGGCGCTGGCCATGGCCAGGGATATCCTGGCGGAGCAGATGTCGGACGATGCGGACGTGCGTGCCGAACTGCGCCTGCTCATGCACAAGACGGGACAACTGGTGAGTAAGCTGGCGGAGAAGAGCGCAAAGGCCAAAAAGGAAGAGGCAAAGGCGGAGGCCGGTGCGGAAAAGGCTGATGCGGAAGGAGGCGCCTCCCGGCATACGGCGGACGTGTACCGGCAGTATGCGGATTACCGCGAGCCCGTCAGCAAGGTGGCCAACCACCGGATACTGGCCCTTGGAAGGGGCGAGAAGGAGGGCTTCCTGAAGGTGAGCGTGGAGGCGGATGTGGACGCCGCCATGCACATTCTTTCCCGCCACTTCGTCAGGGGCTCCCTGGGGTCGGCGGAACAGGTCCGTCTGGCGGCAGAGGATGCCTGGGCACGCCTGATCGAGCCCAGCCTGGAGCGGGAAATCCGCAGCGAACTCACGGACAGGGCCAACACGGGTGCCATTCAGGTCTTTGCGGACAACCTGCACCAGCTGCTCATGCAGCCGCCCATTCACGGCAAGGTCACCCTGGGCGTGGACCCGGGCTAGCACCACGGCTGCAAGCTTGCGGTGGTGGATGAGGGCGGCAAGGTGCTCCAGACGGGGAAGGCCTTCTTCACCCTCCCGGGCTCGGAGCAGCGCAAGCAGCAGGCCAGGCAGATGATCCTGGGCATGATCCGCAGGCATCATGTCACCGCCATCGCCATCGGCAACGGCACCGCTTCCAGGGAGAGCGAGCAGTTTATTGCGGACCTGCTGCCGGATGCACCGGGTGTCGCCTACACCATCGTTTCCGAAGCGGGCGCCAGTGTCTGGTCCGCCTCGGAGGATGCCGCCAGGGAGCTGCCGGATTATGACGTGCTTGACCGCGGGGCGATCTCCATTGCCCGGCGGATGCAGGATCCCCTTGCGGAGCTGGTGAAAATCGATCCCAAAGCCATCGGCGTGGGACAGTACCAGCATGACCTCAAGCAGAGCGAGCTGGAGAAATCCCTGTCCGGCGTGGTGGAGGACTGCGTGTCCTCCGTGGGCGTGGATGTGGCCACCGCCAGCGTGGCCCTGCTGACCCATGTGGCCGGCATCGGGGCGACCCTGGCCAAAAACATCGTGGAATACCGGGATGAGAACGCCATCACCTCCCGGGCGCAGCTCAGGAAGGTGCCCAAGCTGGGACCCAAGGCCTTTGAACAGTGTGCGGGCTTTCTGCGCATCCGGGGCAAGGAGCCCCTGGACGCGACCGCCGTGCATCCGGAAAGCTATGAGATCGCCAGAGCGCTGCTGGACAGGATGGGCGTGTCTGAGGAGCTGGTCCGCCAGGGCGGCATCAGGGGATTCTCCGCCAGCGTGGAAAAGGCGGGCCTTGAAAAGCTCGCGCAGGAGCTGGAGGTGGGCGTCCCGACTCTGCGGGATATTGCGGCTGAGCTGGAGCGTCCGGGAAGAGATCCCCGTGACGAGCTGCCGGCGCCGGTCCTGCGGCGGGATGTGCTGAGCATGGAGGACCTGAAGCCGGGCATGCAGCTGACGGGAACCGTGAGAAACGTCACGGATTTCGGCGCTTTTGTGGATATCGGCGTACACCAGGACGGCCTGGTGCATCTGTCCCAGCTGTCAAAGAAATTCGTCTCAAGGGCCAGCGACGTGGTCAAGGTGGGCGATATCGTGGAGGTGTGGGTTATCTCCGTGGACGTGCCCCGTCACCGCATCGCGCTGACCATGGTCAAGGAAAAACTGCCCAAGCAGACGGGCGATCAGAAAGGAAAACAGAATGTATGATGTCGCCATCGTGGGTGCAGGTCCTGCGGGAATCTTCACCGCGCTGGAGATGATCCGCAGGGGCAGTACTGCCAGGATCATTATCGTGGAAAAGGGACAGCCCGTTGAAAAACGGAGCTGTCCCAAATCTCTGACGGGCCACTGCGTCAAGTGCCGTCCCTACTGCCATATCACCACCGGCTTTTCCGGAGCGGGCGCCTTCTCGGATGGAAAGCTGTCCCTCTCCCGGGAAGTTGGAGGGGATTTCCCGAACCTGATCGGGCCGGACAACGCGCAGGCCCTGATCGACTATACGGACGGAATCTACCTCGAGTTCGGCGCGGACAGCCATGTGGAAGGACTGGGCAACTCGGAGGAGGTCCGGGAAATCCGCAGAAGAGCGATCCAGGCGGGACTCAAGCTGGTGGACTGCCCCATTCGCCATCTGGGCACGGAGAAGGCCCAGAAGCTGTACCTGGACATCGAGCACTACCTGATGGATCACGGCGTGGAAATGCTTTTCGGGTGGGAGTGCGAAGACCTGATCATCGAGCAGGAAACCTGCCGCGGCATCTATGTGCGCAGGAAGGAGGAGACCCGGGAGATCCATGCGCGCAGCTGCGTGGTGGCCACGGGCCGGCGCGGGGCTGACTGGCTGGAGAAAATCTGCCAGGAGCACGGCATTGCCCATCAGCCGGGCACGGTGGATATCGGGGTGAGGGTGGAATGCAGGAATGAAATCATGGAGGAGGTCAACCGCATCCTCTATGAGAGCAAGCTGATCGGCTACCCCAAGCCCTTCAAGAACAAGGTCCGCACCTTCTGCCAGAATCCCGGCGGCTTTGTCAGCCAGGAGAATTACGACAACGATCTGGCGGTGGTCAACGGACATTCCTACAAGGATGTCAAGAGCGACAACACCAACGTGTCGATTCTGTGCAGCCACAATTTCTCCATCCCCTTCAACCAGCCCATTGCCTACGCGCAGAAGGTGGGAGAGCTGACCAACATGCTGGCCAACGGCTCCATTCTGGTGCAGCGCTTCGGGGACATCCTGGACGGCAAGCGCACCTGGGAAAAGGAGCTGCAGCAGTCCAATGTCCGCCCCACGCTGAAGGATGCGGTGGCCGGCGACATCACGGCGGCCATGCCGTACCGGGCCATGATCAACATCATCAATTTTATCCAGGCCATGGACGTGGTGGTCCCGGGCTTTGCGTCCTATGAGACGCTGCTGTATTCCCCGGAGCTGAAGTTCTACTCCAACCGGGTGAAGATGGACACCAATCTGGACACCAGCATTGCGGGACTGCACTGCCTGGGGGATTCCTCCGGATGGACCAGGGGCCTGATGATGGCCTCGGCCATGGGCGTGCTCATGGGACGCAAGCTGACGGAGGGCCGGGCTTAAGGCGCCTGCAGAAGTCCTTCCAGGTCTTCCGGAAGCGGCGCGTCAAAACAGAGCGCCTGTCCGGTCAGGGGCTGGGTGCAGCACAGCCGGGCGGAATGCAGGGCAAACCGGTCGGGAAGGCGGGGATCTGCCGCGCCGTAAAGGTAATCGCCCGCGATGGGACAGCCCAGGGCGGCCAGGTGGACCCGGATCTGATGGGTCCGTCCGGTTTCAAGGTTCAGGCGCAGCAGTGCCCGGCCCTGGAAGACCTGAAGGGTTTCATAGTGGGTGACGGCATGTTTGCCCTCGGGGCTGACACAGCGCCTGGCGCCGGTGCCGGCCTTGGCGATGGGCAGGTCCACGGTCCCCGACAGGGGGGACGGGACGCCCAGGGTGACGGCGAGGTATTCCCGGTGGAAGCTGCCGGTGTGCAGCTGCTCGCTCAGCAGCCGCTGGGCGTGATCGTGCCGCGCGACGCACATGAGGCCGGAAGTCCCCTTGTCAAGACGGTTTACCGGATGAAAGACAAAGGTTTCCTCCGGTTCGCCCAGGTCCCGGCACAGGCATTCCCTGAGGGAAAGGCCCCGGTCCCGTCCGGGAAGGGTGGGCAGGGGCGCAGGCTTGTGGACGATGATCAGGTCCTCGTCCATGTAGCGGATCAGGGGAGAGGACGCGGTCAGTTCCGGGCTGTCGATGCGGATGCTCAGCACATCCCCGGCGTGCAGCACGCGGGAGACATGGACCGGTTCCCCGTTGACGAGGATCCCGCCCTGGACCTTCAGACGGCGGAACAGGTGGGTGCCCAGATGAAAGACGGACGGAACCAGGCGGCGAACGGGAAGCCCCTCCTGGGAGGGAGTCACGGTATGGGTGAGTGTTCTCATGAAGGCAGACCTTTCTTGGGGCTCAAAGGATAATTCCCCGGACCGGCTTCGTCTATTGTGTGAACGATACCGATACAAGGGGTGGATAATCAATGAAAAACAGGGGATGCAGGGCCGTGCTGGCCGTACTGGTGCTCCTGCTGGTGCTGCCGGTGCTGGCGGTGGCGCAGGAATACGCCGTGATCACCGGCGCCCGGCTCAATCTCAGGGAATATGCGTCCACTTCCAGCAGAAGTCTTGGCAGCTATCCGGTGGGATCCTGGGTTATCATCAACGGTTCCCCGGTGAACGGATGGTATCCGGTGACGACCACGGATGGCAAAAAGGGCTACATGGCCGGCAACTATCTGCGCTTTGAAGGCGGCGGAGGCAGCTTTGGCACCCATGCCACGGTGCGTTATGCGCAGGGAGGATATGTGAACCTGAGGAGCGGTCCGTCCCTGGATTACAGCGTGGTAACCCGCGTATCCTCGGGATCCAGCATCACGATTCTGGATGATTCCTATGAATGGAACTATGTCGAACTGAAAAACGGCACCAAGGGCTATATGCACGACTCCCTCATTGACCGCGGCGGCGGGGGCGGCGGAGGCGGCAGCACGGCTGTGGTGACCACCCGCTACGGCGGCAAGGTGAACGTCCGCTCCGGGCCGTCCTTCCGCAACGGCAGTCTGGGCTCCCTGAGAACCGGGACGCGGGTGCAGGTGCTGCACAAGGATGGTGCCTGGTGGAAGATTTCCGGCGGCGGGCTGGTCGGCTACATGTACAGCACATACCTGACCGGCGGCGGAGGCGGAGGAGGCGGCAGCCATCCGGTGCCCAAGGTCTCCCAGACGGCCTACGTCAGCAATCCCAGGTCCACGCAGGTGCTTAACCTGCGCGCCCGGCCATCCCAGTCCAGCCGGTCCATCGGCCAGTACAGAAACGGGACGCAGGTGCGGGTGGTCGGAAGCAGCGGCGACTGGTGTGAGGTGTACGTGGGAACCAGGCACGGCTACATGATGACCCGGTATCTGAGATTTACTTCGGACAGGCCCGTGCCGGTGCCCGGACCGGTGTATGTCCCGGACAGCGTGGGAACAGGAGGGATGGGGACTGTGCCGCAGACCCAGCCGCAGACCCAGCCGCAGGTGCTCAACCCCCAGCCGTCCCCTGAGGTGATCAAACCGGCATCCAGTACCTCCGTCCAGATGGCGGTGCTGGTTGCCAAGGACAGCTCGGAGAGCATTGGGGTGTACCTGGAAGCGACCTGCGCAAGCCTGAAGACCTCCTATGCGGCCGGAACCATGGTCCGTATCCTGGCACCGGGGGAAACTTCCAGCATGGTGCTCATCGACAACTCCGTGGTGGGGTATGTGAAGAACGAGAACCTGCAGAACGTCAAATAGGAAGCAGATCAAACAAGGCGAACGGATTATCCGTTCGCCTTGTTGCCGTATACGGCCCTGTATTCCCTTGGATAGTCCAGGCGTCGCTTGGAAAGGGAGGTGGCAAGGATGACATAGACGGTGCGCAGGATGATCTCCAGATCATACAGGAGGCTCCAGTGCTTCAGATAGTAAAGGTCCAGGGACAGCTTCACGTGGAGGAAGCGGCTGACGTAAGCCTCGTCCGTGTCATCTCCCTCCAGATACAGGTCCCCGTGGGTATAGTTGAAGATGGAGCCGGGGCAGGCCAGACCCGGAAGCACGTCCAGGGTGGTCTTTTCCTCGGGGGTATAGTACTTGAGGACGATGTCCGTATCCTCGGGACGGGGCCCGATGATGGACATGCTGCCGCACAGGATGTTCAGCAGCTGGGGGAGCTCATCGACCTTGGTCTTGCGCAGGAGGTTCCCCCATGGAAAGATGCGGCTGTCGTTGACGCCGGTGATGGCACCCTGCCGGTCTGCGCCCACGTGCATGGAACGGAACTTGTAGATGTACATGGGTTTCATGCCCCGTCCCATGCGCTTTGCCCTGTAGAAGACCGGGCCCGGGCTGGAAAGTTTGACGCCGATGGCGGCGATGAGCATGATGGGGGAGAGGACGGCCAGCGCGAGCAGGGCGAGCACCCGGTCCAGAAGTGCTTTGACGACTCTCATGGCAGATCCTCCCGGAACGTGCGGCGGATGGTCATCAGGACCTCAGCGCTGTCCATGAGGCACTGGTTTCCCCAGAAACGGCTCTGGTTGCGCAGGGCTTCGGAGGAACGGGGATGGGGATAGTCACGGACCTCACTGTGATAGCACTCAAATGCTTCGATCTTCCTGTCCAGCACGTCGGAAATGTCCACCCAGGTGTCCGGGACGAAATTCCGGGGAACCCCCCATTCCGTACTGGAAGCGGTATAGAAGCAGTAAAACTCCCGGATCCAGGCGCAGGTGGGACGGAAGGCGATGTTGGCTGCTTCAAAGGTGATCTTGTGATCCCGGTTGGCATCGCAGGAGGACTGGCAGTAGATAATGTCCGGCTGGTATTCCTCGTTGATGTTCTCCAGGGGGGAAATGATCCGGGTCAGGGTAAAAGTGTCCAGCCGCTGATCGGGAAAACGGGGAAGATAGGTCTGGGAAATGCCCAGGATCCGGGCGGCATCGGCGGTGGCTTTGCTCTGCCCGACGTCCTTTGCGTACCGGAGGGATTCCCCTTCGCAGAGGATCACGCTGCGGATTTCATCGCCCCGGAGGGCATGCTTGATGAGAATGCCGCCGATTCCCAGCAGCTCATCATCCGGATGTGCGGCAACAACCAGTACTTTATGCATTTGTAAAAACCCCCTTCAGTTGCAGGTCATGGAGCTGCGCTCCGCGGTAGAGGGTGCCCTGTTCATCCTCCAGCTCGGTGATGAGAAGAAGACCGTCCCGGACGGCCACAAAGAGGCCGTTGACGGGGAGGGAGAAGGCGGTGCAGCTGCCTGCGATTTCCCCGGGACGGGTGCCGGTCAGGGGCAGGTCAAATCTGCACAGGGCAGCCTCCCAGATGATCCATTTGTGTCCGTCCAAAAAGGTGAAGGCGCCGGGATAGGGACGGGTCAGGGCGCGGACAAAATCGTACAGGGCCTGTCCGTCCTGGTCCCAGGCGATGAGGCCGTCCTTGGGTCTCCGGCGCGGAAGGATCGGCTCGTCTGTCTGGTTCTGGATGGGGCTGGAGGGACGAATCCCATGATCCAGCTGCTCAAGCAGACGGGAAACCATGAGGGTATTGGTCCGGGCTACCTGGTCATACAGGGTGGCGCAGGTATCAAAGGGAGTGATGGGGAACGACATCTGGTCGATGATCTCTCCGGCATCCACATCCCGGCTGAGCCACATCAGGGTGTTGCCGGTGACGGTTTCACCGTGAATAAGCGCCCAGTTGATGGGCGCGCTGCCCCGATTGTGGGGAAGCAGCGCAGCGTGTGCACCGATGGTGCCGATGGTGGGAATGTCCAGAAGCCGGTCGGGAAGAATTTCGCTCCACCCGAGGACCACCATGAGGTCCGGCCGGGCATCGCGGATGATTTCAAAGGATTCATCGTTCTTGATGGTGTCCACCATGTGAACGGGAATTCCGTGCTCGCGGCAGACCTGAAAATATCCGTGGGTTCCGGCGCTGCGCTTCTGAAAGGAGAGCTCCGACAGCGTGATAAAAGCGGAAATATGACGCTCTGAGGCGATTCGGGTGAATGCGGGAAGACCTTCCTCGTGAAAGCCGATCCAGACGATGTTCATAGGCAAAAACAGGGGACCACGGCAGGCGGCATCCCCCTTCTCCTTTCACAGATTCCAGAGCCCGGATGACAGGGCTGTATTCCTGACTGATCCGGGGGGATGCATACATAGTATCATGCAAACAAATCGAAGGAAAGAACGGAATGAGAGAAACCTGAGAAACGGAGGCGGGCGAAAAGAAAAATCCGGGGAATTGGAAAGAGGATTCAAACATTGAATGGAACAGTAAAACTGAAACAATAAGCGATGCACGGGTGAAGCAAAAAAGTTGAAAAAAGTAGTTGACAGAGGGAACCGTGAGGAATATAATCTCTCACGTTGACGGGGCATTAGCGCAGTTGGTAGCGCACAACACTGGCAGTGTTGGGGTCAGGAGTTCGAATCTCCTATGCTCCACCATAAAAATCCGAATCTGAAGCCGATCGGCTGGGGTTCGGATTTTTTGTATTTGTTGATCTTTTCATGCAGTACAACCGGCTTTGGCCAGAACCAGGCGTTCAAAAGAACCCGTTCGTCTGCCCGGCGGGTCCGGTCCGGGCGTTGCCCGTACAGAAACCCGGGGGGAAAGGCGGATCACATCCAGTGGACAAATGTTTTGAGGGAATCGGGTTTGCCGTCCGGAATGAACGCTTCCGTTAGGTCGGGCACCAGGCAGATCCCTGTAAAAGGTGCCTCGAGTTCCTCACGGGCCATCCGTATGCGTCCGGGGGCGGGATATCTGATCCATATTCTGCTCCCCCGCCATCCGCTCAGGTCAGCAGAATGATGGAAGCCCCAATGAAGAATGCAGGGAAAGGATCCTCGCAATAGCGGCAGGGGCAGACCGGATTGCGGGAGTTGAAGTCCGGATGCAGCTGTCCGGATTCAGGATACTTCCGCTTCAAATAGTGTGGGGATGAGCTTTTTTATTGACATCATCACAGTATATGATTATAGTGTTTCTGAAAGGCTTTGATTAGGGCCGCAGGGAATGAAGTGCGCAGGGATGAGCAAGCGCTGGATGTGCAAAGAGACCTGTGCGGTGGCGGGCCGTGGGCTGAAGACTCACAGTTCAGAATGAAAACAAGGGAGGAACGGCAATATGAAAAAGGCGCTGATCATTGGAGGAACGGGGACCATCAGCACAGCGGTGGTGGACAGCCTGATCCGGCAGGACTGGGAGGTCTGGGTGCTCAACCGCGGGAACAGACCTGTTCCGGAAGGGGTTCACCAGATCGTCGCGGATATCCGTCAGGAGGAAGAGGTCTCCCGGAAGATCGGGGAGATGTCCTTCGATACCGTCTGCGAATTCACCGGATTCGTGGTGGAGGACGTGAAGCGGGATGTCCGCCTTTTTGCGGGAAAGACGAAGCAGTACATCTATATCAGCTCCGCATCCGCCTATCACAAGCCGGCTGCCGGGTACATAATCACCGAGGGAACAACGCTGGCCAATCCTTACTGGCAGTATTCCAGGGACAAGATCGAATGTGAAGAGTTTCTAATGGAAAAATACCGCAAGGAAGGTTTTCCGGTGACCATTGTGCGGCCCAGCCACACCTACGATGAGCGGCACATCCCCCTTGCGGTTCATGGGAACAAGGGATTCTGGCAGGTCATCCGGAGGATGCTTGACAACAAGCCGGTGATCATCCACGGAGATGGCAGCAGCCTGTGGACGCTGACCTTCAACCGGGATTTTGCGAAGGGCTTTACCGGCCTGATGGGCAACCGTCATGCCATCGGAGAAGCCTTCCAGATCACCGGAGACGAGACACTGACCTGGGACCAGATCTATCAGACCATCGCCGACGCGCTCGGCGTTCCGCTGCGCGCTTTCCATGTGGCCAGCGATTACCTGGCGGAGGCCGGCAACAAATACGGATATGATTTCGGGGGCGGCCTGCTGGGCGACAAGGCGGTCAGTGTGGTGTTTGACAACAGCAAGCTCAAGCGTGCGGTACCGGACATGTGCACCACAGTGCGTTTTGACCAGGGTGTGCGCATTGCCCTTGACCATGTGCTCTCCCATCCGGAATGCCAGGTGCCGGATCCGGAATTTGATGTCTTCTGTGACCGGGTTATTGCCGCGCTGGAGGCATCCATGGCACAGGTCTGACAACTGTCCCCGGGCGCACCCGGGATGAGAATGAGGGCTGCAGCAGGGTGAACCTGCTGCAGCCCTCAAGGCATTCAGGGAAGCGTGTCCGTCACGGGGCGAAGGAGGAGCATGTCCCCGTCCGGAAGACCATAGTGGGAAAAATAGGCGTTTTCCAGCGGAATCCACCGCCGGTCAAAGTTCAGAAGGGAGGCGGGGGACTCGCGGCGTTCAAGGCGCGAGCGGCGGATCTCCCGGGGAACCTCCATGAACAGCCGAAGATCTGCGGACTGCCGGAGAAGGGGAAGATTGCAGTAGCTTCCCTCCAGAATCAGGAGCGGCCCTTCCGGGAGCGGCTGCGCGGTGAGGAAGGCGTCCGCGTGACAGTCATAGGGGCGGACAAATGCCGGGACACCCTCCTTCCAGGGAAGCAGGACCTCCCGGGACAGGCGCTCCGCATCGCAGTTGCCGCCCGGAATCGCCAGGCGCTCCGGGGTCTTCAGGGCATGAGGGACCACGAAATCATCGGTATGGACCACGGGCGCCTCAAACACTTCGCCCAGAAGACCGGCAAGGGTGGTTTTGCCGCAGGCGCAGGGGCCGTCCAGGGTCACAAGGACCCGGCGGCGGGAGGACAGGAGGCGCGAGAGTTCAAGGATTGCCGGCAGACAGGGAATGAAGCCGGAGGGAATGACCCTGTAGGCGGGCCCATACCGGGCGAGGTATGCGTCTGAATGGGAGGGGAAATGGTGCGCATCCCAGGGCGGCGCACCGCTCTCGCCGGGCCGGGGGAAGAACGGAAGGGTGAGAAGGAATGCCGACGCATCGTCAGCAGTCAGGGAGGAGGAATCCGGTAAAACGGTCATGAGTCCGGAGAGGATCCCGGGGGAAAGACCCTCGGCAAGGGCGCGGCGCAGGTTCAGACGGCACCAGGCAGGACTCAGCTGCTCGGTCAGCTCCTCCCGGGGATCCGGGGTCAGGGCGGCCATCTCCTGCGCAAGCGCCTCTGCCAGGGCCTCCCTTGAAGCGGGCAGCTGCCCCGGGCCCAGCACGCCCTGGAGGACAAACCTGGCGATGTCCTGGGGCAAAAGCTCCCTCCGGCGCATCTGCAGGCAGAGGCGGGAGGCCAGGTCCGCCATCAGTTCATCACGGGTCATTTGAAATCAGCTCTTTCCGGATGTCCGCCAGGGAAACACCCTGGCGCTGGGCCAGCCCGGCCAGATCGTCATATTCCGCTTTGGAGCGCGTGACGCCCATGCCGGAGGCGGTCTTGACGCGCACGGGCCCGTAGGAGGTGTTCACCGTCCGCACCGAGCGCTCAAGGGCATAGCGGCTCAAGTTCTGACGGCGCACGCCCAGGGTGGTGGTGTGCCGCAGAAGGATCCCGGCAAGCCGGTCCGCGTCCTCCGGCATGCAGATGACGCTCAGCAGCACGCCCGGCCGGGATTTCTTCATGCCGATGGGCTGGGTATACACATCCCGGGCGCCGGCGAGGAAGAGCTGGTCCATGGCAAAGCCGATGTCCTCCCCGGTGCAGTCATCCAGATTGCATTCAAGGTGCACGATCTGCTCCAGCTCCTGCGTGCTTTCTCCCCAGAAGGCCCGCAGGCAGTTGGCACGGGGGAAATCCTTGCTGCCCATGCCGTAGCCGATGGCGCTGCAGGTCATGACCGGGCGGTCCCCGAAGCGAGTGACGAAGTGGCGCAGCAGTGCGGCGCCGGTGGGCGTGCACAGTTCTCCCTCAACGGCCCCGCCGTAGATGGGAATGCCGGAAAGCAGCAGGGCGGTGGCGGGGGCGGGGACAGGCAGGATGCCGTGCATGCAGTGCACATGCCCGCTGCCCACGTGGACCGGGGAGGCGAGGACGCAGTCGGGCGCGAGAAGGTGGATCAGCAGGCACACGCCGACCACATCCGCCACGGCATCCATCGTGCCTACCTCATGGAAATGGATCTGGCTGACGGGAACCCCGTGCACGCGGCTTTCCGCCTCGGCGATCAGGGCATACACCTGACAGGCATCCTCTTTCACCCTGGGGGGAAGGTCGAGGCCGTGAAGGAGGCTCTCCAGCTGCGCCATGGAGGCATGGGAATGGCTGTGGTGGTGAATGTGTTCTTCATTCCCGGAAGTATTCTCGTGAATATGGTGGTGATCATCGTGCAGATGGGCATGATCATGTGCATGGTGGAGATCTTCGTGCGAGGAGCCATGCTCGTGCACGTGATGGGGAGCATCCCCTTCATGTTCATGGGAGTGGGAGCCCTCATGGCTGTGTCCGTGGGCTGAAGCGTCCAGGGACTCCTCCTCATGTCCGTCCACGATGACCCGGACATGCGTGCCGGTAATGCCGCACTTGATGCTGGAACGGGCATCCAGGTGCACGCCCGGAAGCTGCAGGGAGTTCATCTTCTGAAGGAAGGCTTCGCGGTCAGGGAGCAGCTCCATGAGAGCGCCCATGAGCATGTCTCCGGAGGCACCCATGGCGCATTCAAGGTACAGGGTCTTCATGAGTTTATCTCCTTTCTGGGACTGTTGAGCGACAGGCCGGCGTTTTCCATGGCCATGACCAGAAGCGGGATGAGGAGGATGTGCAGAATGATGCCGGGCACGGCGTTGGTGATGGCGCCGGAGATGAACAGCGCCCAGGTGAAGCTGTTGCCCGAGAGGCCCGCCAGCAGCAGGCGCGCAATGCCCCAGACCACCCGGCCGCAGATCATGGCGATGATCAGGGACACATAGATATACGCCCGTTTGCGGGGAAGAAGGCTGTGCAGAAGGCCGGATACGGCGCCGTAGACGGCCAGTTCGAAGGCCATGGCCACGGCTCCGGGGAACATGACGGGAATGCCGAAGAGCACCGAGCGCAGCAGCGGGGCGATGAAGCCCACGGCCATGCCCCAGGTCCAGCCGCAGACAAAGCCGCACAGCAGCACCGGAATATGCATGGGGCTGAGCATGGAGCCGATCTCGGGAATCTGCCCGGTGAGGAAGGGCAGGACCATGGCAACGGCCAGAAAGAGGGCGGAATAGGTCATCCTGCGCACCTGCAGGGAGGAGGTGCTGCGGGAGCCGGTGGGACCAGAATTCATAGGTGTTCGTCTCCTTTCAAGGGACAGCAGGAATGCGGTAAACAAGGGCAGAAAAAACAAAAAGGCACCGGAAGCCATTCTCTGACGGTTTCGGCACCTTCGTGATACCCTTTTGAAGCGGGGAAAAACGGGGGGAGAGGCCTGCTGGACAGGCCTTTTGCCGGCTTCGGCCGGCGAAGGCTATGGTATCATCGGAGGAAGGGGTTGTCAATTCCGCCCAAAAGGGTGCAAAACCCGGCGGGTGGAAACCCGGATGCGGCCCTTTTCAACCGGTCCGGGATCAGGTATCATGGACGCGGAGAAGACGGGAAGACATGTGAGGAGGAAACCGACATGCGGGAGATGAGACGCAGGGACCGTCAGCTGACGCGGGAGGAGACCTGGGAGGTGCTTTCTCAGGGGGAATACGGTACGCTGTGTACGGTGACCCCTGAGGGACTGCCTTATGGCATCCCGATCAGCTACGCCCTGGACGGGGAGCGGGGAGCCCTGTATTTTCACGGGACTTCCCAGGATGGACAGAAAACCGACAACCTGAAGGCCTGCAACCGCGCCTGTCTGAGCGTGGTGGCCCGCACGCAGGTGCTGCCGGACCGGTTCTCCACCCGGTACTGGTCCGCCAACGCCTTTGGGCCGGTGAGCGAGGTGCGGGAGGACGAGGAGAAGCGCCGCGGGCTGCGGCTGCTGGTGGGCAAGTATTCCCCGGACTTCGTGGAGGAAGGGGAACGTTATCTGGAGCGCTCGCTTCATGAGGTGCGGGTGCTGCGCATGGATGTGGAGACGGCCACGGGAAAGGCCCGCAGGAAATAGGGCCGGAACAGGAGCGGGAGCATGAAGACGATCACACTTGGAAAAACCGGGATCACCACGCCGCAGAACGCCTTTGGAGCGCTGCCCATCCAGCGGATTGGCCGGGATGAGGCGGTGCGTCTGCTGCGGCAGGCGCGCGACGGCGGCATGACCTTCTTTGATACCGCCAGGGCCTATACGGACAGCGAGGAAAAGCTGGGTATCGCCTTTGAAGGGTGCAGGAAGGATCTGACAATCGCCTCCAAGACCATGGGTCGCACGCCGGAGGAATTCTGGAAACAGCTCCATGAGAGCCTGAGAATGCTGCGCACGGATTACGTGGACATTTACCAGCTCCACTGCGTGGACCGCTGCTATGCCCCCGGGGACGGTACGGGCCTGTACGAGGCGCTGGAGCAGGCCAGGCGTCAGGGAAAGGTGCGCCACATCGGCATCACCACCCACAAGGTGGCCGTGGCCGAGGAAATCGTGGCCAGCGGGCTGTATGAGACCCTCCAGTTTCCCTTCAGCTATCTGGCCTCACAGCGGGATGTGAAGCTCTGCCAGGACTGCACCAGGGCCGGCATGGGCTTTATTGCGATGAAGGGCCTCTCCGGGGGCCTTCTGACCAATGCCCTGGCCTGCATGGCCTTCATGAGCCAGTACGAGGCGCTCCCCATCTGGGGGATCCAGCGGGAGGAGGAGCTGCGGCAGT
>OMRS01000266.1 GCA_900313545.1 uncultured Eubacteriales bacterium
AAAAAGGAACACTGTTTGTTTTTACCGGGCCGTCCGGCGTGGGCAAAGGAACCCTCAAGCAGCTTCTCCTGGAGGAGTTTTCCGACCGGATCGCCTACTCGGTGTCCGCCACCACCCGAAATCCCCGTCCGGGAGAAAAGGACGGCGTGGATTACTGGTTTATCTCCCGGGAGGAATTCCTCTCGCGCATCCAACAGGGCGAATTCCTCGAGTATGCGCAGTTTGCCGGCAATTACTACGGAACTCCCGCCTTTGCCGTGCAGCAGCAGCTGGAGCAGGGGCATGACGTCCTGCTGGAAATCGAAGTACAGGGGGCAGCCCAGATCCGCAGCAGGGTGCCAGAGGCGGTGTTCATCTTCGTCCTCCCGCCCAGCCTGGAGGAACTGGAAAAGCGGCTTACCCTGCGCAACACGGAATCCCCGGAGGTGGTCAGGCGGCGCCTGGCGGTCGCGGCGGACGAAATTGCACAGGCATCCCTGTTCACCTACAACATCGTCAACGATACACTGGAGTCCGCCTATGCACAGCTTCGCAGTGTGTATCTGGAGCATTCCGGAGCCTGCACGACGGAAGAAACATAAAGGAGGTCATCTTATGTCACTGACAGATCCGTCCATTTTGAGTCTTCTTGAAAAAGTCGACTGCCGCTACACCCTCGCCATGGAAGTGAGCAAGCGCGCCCGCCAGCTGGTGGACGGGGCCGATGCCATGGTCGATACAAAGGACCGGGAAATCATGCCGGTAGCCATCGCGGTGGACGAGGTGGACAAGGGATTTATCACCTACACCCGGTCCCCTGAAATCGATGTCCGGTAAGTCAGGCAGCCCCGGCGTGGTCCTGGGCGTCACAGGCGGCATCGCCTGTTACAAGGCCTGTGAACTCGTCCGGCTGCTGCAGAAGGCCGGCTGTGATGTCTGGGTGGTCATGATAGAAAACGCCACCAGGTTCGTGTCGCCCCTGACATTTGAAACCCTGACGGGACATCCGGTGGCGACGGACACTTTTGTACATGCCGGCTCGTGGGAGGTGGAGCACATCGCCCTGGCCAAACGGGCGCAGGTGTTTGTCGTGGCGCCTGCCACGGCCAATATTCTGGCCAAGATGGCCTGTGGCATCGCCGACGACATGCTCTCCACCACCCTTCTTGCCACCCGCGCCCCGGTGGTGGTGGCGCCCGCCATGAACACACAGATGTATGACGCCTCCGCCACACAGGATAACCTTCGGACACTCCGCAGCCGGGGTGTGCACATCGTCGAGCCTGCCGTGGGGCACCTGGCCTGCGGCGACAGCGGCAGGGGGAAACTGGCAGATGTCGCGGAGATCTCCACATGCGTGCTCTCGCTGCTGTCCCCCGTCCGGGACATGGAAGGCCTGCGCGTGGTGGTGACCGCCGGACCGACCCGGGAGCCCCTGGATCCTGTCCGGTACCTGACCAACCGTTCCAGCGGAAAAATGGGCTACGCACTGGCCCGCGACGCCGCGCAGCGGGGAGCGGACGTGCTGCTGCTTTCCGGTCCCGTCTCCCTGACACCGCCGGATAATGTCCGCCTTGCCCGGTTTGAGACCACGCGGCAGATGCAGGAGCTGGTGCTCGGCGCCGCGCCCGGATGCGACATTCTGATCCAGGCGGCGGCTCCCGCGGACTACCGGCCCGCACAGGTCGCCCCCCAGAAGATCAAGAAACAGCAGGGCGAGGACATGGTTCTGCACCTGGTGGAAAACCCCGATGTGGCCCGGGCGGCAGGGGAGACCAAGCGCCCCGGACAGGTGTTTGTCGGGTTTGCCGCCGAAACCGAGCAGGTGGAGGAAAATGCCGTTTCCAAGCTGGAGCGCAAACACCTTGACCTGATTGTCGCCAATGATGTGACCCAGCCGGGAGCCGGGTTTGACGTGGAGACCAACATTGTGACCCTGATCACCCGCGGGGGACTTCGCAGTCTGCCCCTGATGAGCAAGGCGGAGGTTGCCCGGGAGATCTTAAACGAAGTGCTGCGCCTTCGTCAGGCGCACTGAAGACAAATCATGGCCTCTGACGCGGCCGGAAAGGAGGAGAACATGCTGCGACGCGGAGTCTCTCCGCTGTGCCCTCTGATCCTTTTATTCCTTGTGCTCCTCCTGACGGGCGGAGGACGCCTGATCGGCGGGAAAGCGCCGGTCCCCGAACAGGAAGCGAAAACCGGCTCACCTAGCGGCATTGGCGTGCGCATGCAGATGGCCGAGCCGGTCAGGCCGCTGCACCTGACCCCGCCGTGCCCGGAGAAACCCGAGCGGGTGAGTGTGTCTGCGACAAGGTTGAATCTGCCCCGTCTAAGCCGGGATGCCAACGGAAACGTGCTGCAGTGTGCGGCAGTTTTCCGTTCCCTGTATGAAGCCAGACCTCCTCAGAGCGGATTTGTATAGTCCATTGTCCGCTGTCAACGTAACAACATCGACAAGTGAGGATGAGTAACATGGCGAAGAATACCAAGCGGGGCAACCCGCGCACCCGTGCTGTCATAGCACTGGTTTGCACCCTCGTCATCCTGGTTGCGGCCGGTTCCCTGGCCCTCTTCGGATTTGGCAAGGGCAGCATGATTCATTACCTGAAGCCCTGGGGAGAAGCCATCTCTCTGGGCCTTGACCTGCGCGGCGGCGTGTATACCGTCTACCAGGGCGAAGACGACGGAGAAGGCGACTTTGACACCAAGATGAACTCCACCGTGAGCATCCTGATCAGCCGTCTCACCCGCCAGGGATTCACCGAGGCAACCGTCACCCGCCAGGGGATCGACCGCATCCGCGTGGAAATCCCCAACGTGACCGATCCCGGCCAGATCCTGTCCATCATCGGCACCCCTGCCCACCTGACCTTCGAGGATGAGGCGGGCAATGTGCTCATGGAAGGCGCTATGGTCAAAAATGCCGCTCCGGCACAGGACCAGAACGGCCAGCCCTGCGTGTCCTTCGAGCTCAATGATGAGGGTTCCCGCCTCTTTGCGGACGCCACGGCTAAAAACCTGAACAAAACCATCGCCATCAAGCTGGACGGCGAAACCATTTCCGCTCCCACCGTCAATTCCGTGATCGCCGGCGGACGCGGCGAGATCACCGGCAGCTTCACCGCCGAGGAGGCCACCAACCTGGCCACCCTGATCCTTTCCGGCGCACTGCCCCTGAACCTGACGCAGCTGGAAGTCAGCGCCATCTCCGCCACCCTGGGCATCGAGGCCCTGGAC
>OMRS01000270.1 GCA_900313545.1 uncultured Eubacteriales bacterium
AATCTTTCATATTCTCTCGGTTTCTCCCAATTTCTTCCGTTTTTGGTTTTTCGCAAACACGGGATCCTTCGCCCCGGGGGGTGCCCGGATGTGGTACAATAGCGGGAAGGGGGAATGAAAGATGAAGCAATGGGGGCAGCGGCTCCTTGCATGGTACGACGCCGGGCACCGGGACCTGCCCTGGCGGGACACCCGGGACCCGTATGCCATCGTGGTCTCCGAGATCATGCTCCAGCAGACCCGGGCGGAGACGGCGGTCCCGTACTATCTGGCCTTTCTCCGCCGGTTCCCCTCGTGGCAGGCGCTCTCCGCCTCCGGCGAGGGGGAGCTCCTCAAGGCCTGGGAGGGCCTGGGGTACTACTCCCGCGCCCGGAACCTGCAGCGCCTCTCCCGGGAGGTGGTCCGCCTGGGGGAGCTGCCCCGCAGGCGGGAGGAGCTGCTGCGCCTGCCGGGCATCGGGCCCTACACCAGCGCGGCCGTGGCGGCCATCGCCTTCGGCGAGCCGGTGGTGGCGGTGGACGGGAACGTGAAGCGGGTCATGGCCCGCTTTGCCTGCATCCGGGAGAGCGTGGACAGCCGGGAGGGCGCGGGGCGGGTGGAGGAGACGGCGACGGGCCTCCTGGACGAGGCGCGCCCCGGGGACTTTGCCAATGCGCTCATGGAGCTGGGGGCCTGCGTGTGCACGCCCCGGCACCCCCGCTGCGGGGAATGTCCCCTGGAGAGGGGCTGCCGGGGGCGCGGGGAGGGGCGGCAGGAGGCGCTGCCGGTCAAAAGGAAGAAGGCCCCGCCGGTCAGGGTCGAAAAGACGGTGCTGCTGGTGCTCTTTGGCAGGCAGGTGGCCGTTCGGCGAAGCGGAGATGGCATGCTGCAGGGGATGTACCTGTTCCCGGAGCTGCCCGGGCACCTGTCCCCGGAGGAGGCGGCATGCGCCCTGCGGGAAAAGGGCCTCACATGCGGGGAGGCGAGGGAGTTGGGGAGCGCCCGGCACGTGTTTACCCACCGGGTCTGGGAGATGAGGATCATCGCCATGAAGAGCGCCGCCCCCGGGCCCTGGCGCCTGGTCACCCGGGAGGAGCTGATGGAGCTGCCCATGCCCGCGGCGGACAGCGCGGCCCGCAGCATGGCCCTCGCGCTGCTGCAAGAGGGCGGGGATACAGGAAAGCACAGCCCCTGGGGGGCAGAGGAGGGGACGTCTTGGGGTTTTGTCAGGTGATTGTGGACGTGGCGCACGAGGAGGTGGACCACGTCTTTACCTACCGGGTGCCCGAGGGGATGGCGCTGGAGCCGGGCATGCGGGTCCACGTGCCCTTTGGCCGCCAGGCGCGGGTGGAGGGCATCGTCATGGAGATGGTGGAGCAGTGCGACCTGCCCGCATCCAGGGTGCGGGAGGTGAGCGAGGCGCTGGAGAGCTATCCCGTGGTGCTGCCGGAGCTGCTGGAGACGGCGAGGCATATCCATGAGCGCAGCTTCTGCACCCTGACCCAGGCCCTGCGGCTGATGTACCCCGCCATGATGCGGGGGCTGCGCATCCGGGAAAAGACCCGGGAGGTGGCGGTCCTGGCGGTGCCCGCCGACCAGGTGGACGCCCTGGCGGTGTCCATGCGCGCCTCCCCCGCCCGCCGGGCCCTCTTTGAGATCCTGGGGGCCCGGGAGTCGGGGGAAATGGATGTGCGCGAGCTCCTGGCGGCCGCGGCCCAAAGGAGCCGCGCCGCGCTCAACGCGCTGGTCGCAAAGCACTATGTGCGCCTTGAACGGCGCCTGGTGTTTTCCCCGCCCTACCGGGACGTGCAGGTGGTGCGCCGGGAGCCGCCCGTCCTGACGCTCCGGCAGCAGGAGGTGCTTTCCCGGATTGTGGGAAAGTATGATCAGGAACCCGGCAGCTTTCTGCTCTACGGGGTGACGGGGAGCGGAAAAACGGAGGTTTACATGCGGGCGGTGGAGGAGATGATCTCCCGCGGGCGCACGGCCATCGTGCTGGTGCCGGAGATCGCCCTGACGCCCCAGATGGTGGGCTGGTTCCGGGGCCGCTTCGGGGACCGTTCGGCGGTGCTCCATTCCCGCCTGTCCGCCCGGGAGCGCTTTGACGAGTGGCTGCGCATCCGCAGGGGGGACGTGCGGGTGGTCATCGGGGCCCGCTCGGCGGTGTTCGCGCCCCTGACCCGCCTGGGCCTTGTCATCGTGGACGAGGAGCACGAGGGCAGCTACGAGTCCGGCAGCACCCCCCGCTATGACGCCCGGGAGATCGCCCGCTTCCGCTGCGCCCAGGCCGGGGCCGCGCTGGTGCTGGCCTCCGCCACGCCCAGCCTTCTGTCCTTTGCCCGGGCCGGACGGGGGGACCTGACGCTGCTGGAAATGCCAGAGAGGGTGACGGGGCGCCCCCTGCCGCAGGTTACCGTGACCGACATGCGGGAGGAGCTCATGGCCGGCAACCGCTCGGTCTTTTCGGGCACGCTGCACACGGCCATCCGGGAATGCCTGGGGAGCGGGCACCAGGCGATCCTCTTCGTGAACCGAAGGGGCCACTCCACCTTTGTCAGCTGCCGCAGCTGCGGGCACGTCATGACCTGCGAGCACTGCGACGTGTCCCTGACCTTCCACCAGCACGACCAGCGGCTGCTGTGCCACTACTGCGGCTTCTCCCTGCCGGTGCCGCAGGTCTGCCCCGTGTGCGGCAGCCCCTACATCAAGTTCTTCGGCGTGGGGACCCAGCGGGTGGAGGAGGAGATGCACAGGCGCTTCCCCGGGGTGACCACCCTGCGCATGGACAACGACACCACCCGGAGCAGGGACGCCCATCAGGTGCTGCTGGACCGGTTCCGGGCGGGAGAGGCCCAGGTGCTCATCGGCACCCAGATGATCGCCAAGGGCCTGGACTTTCCCCGGGTCACCCTGGTGGGCATCGTGGCGGCGGACGCGCTGCTGCGCCTGCCCGACTACAAGGCCGCCGAGCGGGCCTTCCAGCTGCTCACCCAGGTGGCGGGAAGGGCCGGCCGGGCCGGGGACCCGGGGCGGGTGGTGCTCCAGACCTACGATCCGGAGAACCCGGTGATCCTGGCCGCCAGCCGGCAGGATTACCGCGCATTTTACGAGATGGAGATGCGAAAGCGCCGGCGCGGCATGTTCCCGCCCTACACCACGATCCTCCGCCTGACCTGCAGCGCCGGGGATGAGGAGAGCGCAGCCTCCGCCGCCCGCCAGGCCCGGGAGCTGACGGAGCATTTCCTGGAGCGGCGCGCTTACCTCCGGCGGCTCCTGGTGAGCCTGAGCACGGGGCCCGCCCCCGTCTCCCGCATCATGGACCGCTACCGCTGGCAGACCCAGCTGATCCTCATCGACCGGGAACCGGCGCAGGAGGCGGCGGGGTTCATGAGCGAGCTGGCCGAGGCCATGCCCCAGGCGGTGGAGGCGCGCCTTGAAGTCAATCCCACGGGCTTCTGATCCCTTGTCCAAACAGGGGTCATGGTGATATGATAGCTTTGTCCGCGGCTAGGCGGACGGAAAGGAACCATCATGGCACTTCGAGATATTGTGTATATTGAAGACGACCTTCTGCGGCACGAGAGCCGGCCCGTGAAGGTCTTTGACGAAAAGCTCCACCGGCTGCTGGAGGACATGGCCCAGACCATGTACAAGCATGACGGCGTGGGCCTGGCCGCCCCCCAGGTGGCGGTGCTGCGGCAGGTCGTGGTCATGGACTGCGGCGAGGGCCTCATCGAGATGATCAACCCCCGGATCCTGGAGACCCAGGGCGAGCAGGAGGGCCCCGAGGGCTGCCTGTCCGTGCCCGGGAGACGGGGGCTGGTGAAGCGCCCCATGAAGGTCCGGGTGGCCTTCCAGGACCGCAACGGGGAGCCCTGCGAGCTGGAGGCCGAGGGGCTGCTGGCCCGGTGCGTCATGCATGAGACGGACCACCTGCGGGGACAGCTCTATGTGGATATCATGGAGCGGGAGCTGCTGGACGGGGAGAACCCGGAAGAGGACGAAGAGGACGGGGAAGAAGAGGAAAAGACCGGGACGGAGGGAAGCGGGGAATGAGGATCGTGTTTCTGGGCACGCCGGAGTTCGCCCTGCCCACCCTGCGCGCCTTGGCCGCCTCGCCCCATGAGGTCCTGGCGGCGGTCTGCCAGCCGGACCGGCCCCGGGGGCGCGGGCACCATCTGGTGCCCTGCCCGGTGAAGCAGGAGGCGGAGCGGCTGGGAGTGCCGGTCCTCACCCCCGCCCGCATCCGGGACAAGGAGGCGGTTTCGGCCCTGTCGGCCCTCTCGCCCGACCTGTTTGTCACCTGTGCCTACGGGCAGCTCCTGTCCCAGGCGGTGCTGGACATCCCGCGCCTGGGGACATTCAACGTGCACCCGTCCCTGCTGCCCCGCCACCGGGGCAGCGCGCCGGTCAACTGGACGCTGATATGCGGCGAGACGCGCACGGGCGTGACCATCATGAAGACGGACATCGGCATGGACAGCGGGGACATCCTGCTCCAGGAGGAGACGGACATTCTCCCGGAGGAAAACGCCGAGGACCTGGAGGCGAGGCTGTCCGCCGTGGGCGCGGAGCTTCTCATGCGGGCGCTGTCGCGCCTCATGGACGGCACCCTCACGGCCACCCCGCAGGACCCGGCCCTGGTGACGGTGGAGCCCCGCCTGACCCGGGAGATGGGCGAGATGGACTGGCGCCTGTCCTCCAGGGAGCTGGCGGGCAGGGTGCGGGGCCTGGCCCCCTGGCCGGGCACCTTCACCAGGCTTTCAGGGACCGTGATCAAGGTCCTGAGGGCCCGGGAGACGGACGGGGAGGGCGCCCCCGGCGAGATCCTTGAATGCAGGGGTCATCTGGTGGCCGCCTGCGGGGAGGGCGCCCTGGAGATCCTGCAGCTGCAGCTGCCCGGCAAGCCGCCCGTGGCGGCGGACGCGTACCTCCGGGGCCATGCCCTGGAGAAGGGAACCCGATTTGGAGGACAAGCATGACGACACCAGGTGAAAGGGGAGGACGGCCTCCCCGCAGGGAAGGCCCTGCAAAGGGAGCCCCCCGCGCCGTCAGGGAAGGGTCCCCCAGGGGGGACCGGCGAGGCGGCAGGGCAGACGCCCCCGGCACAGACCGGCGCGGCAGGGACGCCGGCCCGGTGCGCCGCCCGGAGGCGCCGCTGCTGCCCCGGCGCGTGGCGCTCATGACGCTGCTGGACATCAGCCGCGGGGGCGCCTATGCCAATCTGGCGCTGGAAAAGCGGCTCTCCGGGGTGCACCTTGAGAAGCGGGACGCCGCCCTGGTGACCCGCCTGGTCTACGGGGTCACCGAGCGGAGGGCGACCCTCGACTTCCGCATCGACCACACGCTTTCCTCGGACACCGACATCGACGCCACCCTGCGGGAGATCCTGCGCATGGGCGCCTACCAGCTCTTCTACATGGACCGGGTGCCGGGCAACGCCGCGGTGGACGAGTCCGTGCGCCTCACCCGGGCCATGGGCCTGGAGAGCCTGACGGGGCTGTGCAACGCGGTGCTGAGGAACATGATCCGGGAGCCCAAAGTGCCCTGGCCGCCGGCGGACGGGGACCCGGTCACCTACCTGTCCGTCATGATGAGCGCCAGCCCCGAGCTGGTCACCCTCCTGCTGGAGGGGTACACCCCCATGGAGGTGCGCCAGCTCCTGACCGTGCGGCCCGGGGAGGACGTGCAGGTGGTCCGGCCCAACCCGCTGCGCTGCGACGAGCGGCGGCTGTGCCAGCTGCTGCGGGACGAGGGCATCGCCTATGAGCCCGGGCGCATTCCCGGGACCCTCCGCCTGAAGGGCGCCGGGGACCTGACGCGCCTGCGGGCCTATGCCAACGGCCTGTTTTCCATCCAGGGCGAAAGCGCCGTGCTGGCCGCCAGGGTCATGGAGGCCCGGCCCGGACAGCATGTGCTGGACGCCTGCGCCGCCCCCGGCGGCAAGACCGCGGTGCTCAGCGCCGACATGATGGACAGCGGCCGGGTGCTGGCCTGGGACCTGCACCCCCACAGGGTGGAGCTCATCCGCGCCATGGCCCGGCGGCTGCAGCTGGACAATGTGCGCACCATGGCCCGGGACGCCTCCGAGCCCCGTCCGGACCTGGACGGGAGCCAGGATGCGGCCCTGGTGGACGCCCCCTGCAGCGGCACAGGCGTGATCGCGGAAAAGCCGGACCTGCGCTACCGCCTGACCCGGGAGGGGCTGGAGGAGCTGGCCCGGACCCAGCAGAAAATCCTGGACAGCGTCTCGCGCACGGTCCGCCCCGGCGGGCTGCTGGTCTATGCCACCTGTTCGGTGCTCCCCCGGGAGAACGAGCAGCAGGTCCGGGAGTTCCTGGCGTCGCACCCGGAGTTTTCCGTGTGCCCCATGGGAACGCTGCTGCCGGAGGACCTGCGCCCCCATGAAGGGAAATTTGGCCTTCAGATCCTGCCCTGGCGGGACAACATGGAGGGCTTTTATATCTGCAGGATGCGGCGGGGGAGAAACGCATGAAGACACCCCTGTGCGAAATGACCCTGGAGGAGCTCTCCGGCATCATGAAGGAAATGGGGGAGCCCGCCTTCCGGGCCGGACAGATCTTTTCCCGCGCCCAGGCCGGGGAGCGCATCCCGGAGATGACCTCCCTGCCCCTGCGGCTGCGCCAGGTTCTCTCTGAACGATTTGAGGACCGGCCGGTGGAGGTGCTGGAGCGGGTGACATCAAAGCTTGACGGCACCGTGAAGCTGCTCTACCGCCTGACGGACGGACACGTCATCGAAGGGGTGGTCATGCGCTACCGCTACGGCAACACCCTGTGCCTGTCCACCCAGGTGGGCTGCCGCATGGGCTGCCGCTTCTGCGCCAGCACCCTGGAGGGGTGCGCGAGGAACCTGTCCGCGGGCGAGATGCTGGGGCAGGTGCACTGCGCCAATGCGCAGCTGGAGGCGGGGGCGCGCATCTCCCGCCTGGTGCTCATGGGCAGCGGGGAGCCCCTGGACAACTACGACGCGGTGGTGCGGTTCCTGCGCCTGGTCAATGACCCCGCGGGGCTGAACGTGGGCATACGGAACATCTCCCTGTCCACCTGCGGCCTGGTGCCCCGGATGCACCGCTTTGCGGAGGAGGGGCTGCCCCTGACCCTTTCCGTGTCCCTGCACGCGCCCAAT
Source organism: uncultured Eubacteriales bacterium (assembly GCA_900313545.1). The sequence continues at coordinate 7,129 of OMRS01000270.1, forward strand.
GACCGGATCCGCCGGCAGATCATGCCGGTGGCGGATGCGTATTCCGTGAGCGAGGTGCTGGACGCGTGCCGCTGCTATATCCGCAAAACCGGCAGACGGGTGATCTTTGAATACGCCCTGATCCACGGCATCAATGCCGCCCCGGAGCAGGCCCGGGAGCTGGCGGCGCTGCTGCGCGGCGTGCAGTGCCATGTGAACCTGATTCCCCTCAACAGCGTGCCCGAGCGGGGCCTGACCGGGGTCAGCGAGGCGGAGGTGACCGCCTTCCGGAAGACCCTGGAGGGACTGGGCATCTCCGTGACGCGAAGGCGGGAGATGGGGGACGACATCGAAGGCGCCTGCGGGCAGCTGAGGCGAAGATATCTGCAGGGCGCGCAGGCCCTGCAAACAGACTCCTGAGGAAGGAAAAAGCGATGGCGGTACTGAGAAGCGATATTGGAAAAGTCCGTGAAATCAACGAGGACAGCGCATGGATGAACCCGGAGGCGGGCATTTACTGCGTGGCCGACGGCATGGGCGGGCATCTGGCGGGCGAGGTGGCCAGCCGGATGGCCGTGGAGGCCGTGGAGGCCCTGGCGCAGGAACAGCGCCCTGCCGGAATCCTGAAGCTGGATGCCATGATGGAGCAGGCCAACGCCCGGATCCTCGAGCATGCCCGCACCCATCCGGAGTGCAGCGGCATGGGCACCACCCTGTCGGTGCTCTGGTTCCGGGATGGATACGGCTTCATCGCGCATGTGGGGGACAGCCGCATCTACCGCTACCGCGGGGGTGTCCTGTCCCAGATGACCATGGACCACTCCCTGGTGGCGGAAATGGTGCGCTGCCGCATCCTGACCCCGGAGCAGGCCAGAAACCATCCCCGGCGCAACATCATCACCCGGGCCCTGGGCACCGCGGGCGACAACGAGCCCGAGCTGCTCATCGCGCAGCAGCAGCCGGGAGACGTGTGGCTGCTGTGCTCGGACGGGCTCTCCGGCGTGCTGGAGGACGGGGAGATGACCCGGTGCCTGAAGGAGAGCGCAAGCCTGGAGGAGGCCGGGGACGCGCTCATTGCCGCGGCCCTGGAGGCCGGGGGCCCGGACAACGTCACCCTGATCCTGACCGGCGGGAAGGAGAAGGTGTGAGATGGAAAGCAGGCTGATAGGAAAGATCATCAGCCGTCGCTTTCGGGTGGAGGAGACCATCGGCCGGGGAGGCATGTCCATCGTCTACCGGGCCTTTGACCTCAAAACCCGCCAGACAGTGGCCGTCAAGGTGCTGCGGGAGGAGTACGAGGATGACGAGGAGTACCGGGAGCGCTTCGGACGCGAGGCGCAGGTCTACCGGAAGCTGAGCCATCCCAACATCGTCAACCTCATCGCCACCGGTATGGCGGGCGGGATCTCCTACATCGCCATGGACTATGTGGACGGCAGGACCCTCAAGGAGCTCATCGCCGAGAAGCGGCGGATGGAGCCCGAGGAGGCCGTGCATTACGCCCTGCAGACCCTGGCGGGTCTGGGTCATGCCCATGCCCGGGGAATCATCCACCGGGACGTGAAGCCCCAGAACATCATGGTCAGCAGGAACGGCCAGGTCAAGGTGGCCGATTTCGGCATCGCAGGCATGGCGGACACCAAAACCCTTTCCAGCGACGGCACGATTCTGGGAAGCGTGCATTATTTTTCCCCGGAGCAGGCCAAGGGCCAGAGCGCCACGGCTGCTTCGGACCTGTATTCCGTGGGCATCATCCTGTATGAGATGCTTACGGGCCATGTGCCCTTTGAGGGCGAAACGGCCACCGCCGTGGCCATGATGCACCTGATGAAGGAAGCCCCCAGTCTGGAGGGCGAGCCCGGGGTGACCATGGCCCTTGCCGCCGTGGTGGCCAAGTCCCTGCGCAAGAACCCCGCCGAGCGCTACCAGAGCGCCGAGGAGATGACCCGGGACCTTCGCCGGGCCCTGCGCCATCCCGACGGCACCTTCATGGTGCGCCAGGAGGAGCGGGCGAGGGAACGGCAGAAAGAGCGCAGCCGGCAGCACGGCAAGCCTTCGCCCCGTACCGCGGACGAGCGCAAAAACCTCTTCGGGCTGCTGGCGGCGGTCATCACCGTGATCCTGGTGGCCGGCATCACCCTGACCTCCTGGCACCTGTACCGCACGGTGTTCGTGCTGACCCGGGTCCCCGATGTGGTGGGCATGGACCAGGCGGGGGCCGAGCGGCGCATCAGCGGTGCGCACCTGAAGAGCGTGGCGCTCTTTAAGAAGGACGAGGCGCCCGAGGGGACGGTCATCGCGCAGATGCCCCAGAGCGGCTCCGAGGTGGACCGGGAGAGCGACGTGGTGCTGACCGTGTCCATGGGCACGGGCTTCAGCGAGGTTCCCCGTCTCGTGGGGCTGACCCTGGAGGAGGCGCGCCTGGAGGCGGACAAGGCGGGACTGAGCCTGGAGGACCCGGTGAATATCGTGGTGAGCGAGCAGAAAAAGGGCATGGTGATCAGCCAGGCCATGGAGGCCGGGACCACCGTCCTTTCGGGCACGGTGCTTCCCGTGGAGGTGTCCGGAGGCCGGGTCATCATGCCCAGCCTCGTGGACTGCCGGGAGGAGGATGCCCGGGAGAAGATCCGGGAAGCGGGCCTGGAGGTGGGCACCATCATCCGCAAGAAGGTGGCCAGCCGCAGCCAGGACAGCATCGTGCTCGGCCAGTCCGTGGAGGCCTTTGAACCCACCCTTCCGGACACGCAGGTGACCCTCACCATCGGGCAGTTTGACCGTCTTCGCTGCAGCTGCACCATCACGGTGCCCGTGGAGGTGCCCGAGGGAGGCGCGGATATCCGCATCACGCTGGTGGAGGAGGACGGCACCGAGTCGGAAAACTATGCCGCGAGACTGACAGTGGCGGGAAAGCAGACGGTCAGCGCCACCCTCAAGAGCGAGACCGAGGGACCCAAGAAATGGCGGCTGTACGTGGACGGCAATTTCAAGAGCGAGGCCACGGTCTACATGGGACTGGGAGGAGAATGAACGGAACACTGGTACGGGGTATCGGCAGCTTCTACACCGTGGATGTCGGCGGGAAGCAGGTGACTTGCCGGGCCCAGAAGAAACTGCGCCGCACCGGCGCCCCCCTGGTGGGGGACCAGGTGCGCATTTCCCTGCAGGAGGGCAGCGAGGAGGGCTGGATCGAGGAGATCCTGCCCCGGAAAAACCAGCTGGAGCGCCCGGCGGTGGCCAACGTGGACCTGCTGCTGCTGGTCATCGCGCCCCTTCCGCAGCCGGACCTGCTGCTGGTGGAAAAGCTGATCCTGCGCGCGCGCATGGCCGGCATCCTTCCGGCCATCTGCGTCAACAAGCGGGACCTGGGCGGGGACCTGGCCGGGGAGATCCGGCGGGGCTACCAGGATACGGGTCTGGAGGTGTTTGATGCCTGTGCCCGGACCGGAGAGGGGACGCAGGCCCTTCGCTCGCGCATGGAAGGGAAGCTGACCTGCCTGGCGGGGCAGAGCGCCGTGGGAAAGAGCTCCCTGATCAACCGGATGTTCGGTACGGAGCTGGAGACCGGCGGTCTGAGCCGCAAAACCGACCGGGGTCGGCATACCACCCGGCGCGCGGAGCTGTGGGATTTCGGGGGTACCCTGGTCATGGATACCCCGGGTTTCAGCCTGCTGGAGACGGGGCTGGTGGACCCGGACACGCTGACGGACTATTTTCCGGAATACCGGGAACTGGGGGCGCAGTGCCGCTTCCAGCCCTGTTTTCACATGAGCGAACCGGGCTGCGCCGTCCGCCGCGGGGTGGAGAAGGGGCAGCTTGGGGCGCTGCACTGGCAGAATTACCGCCGCATGGCGGAAGAAATCCGCCAGACGTGGCGGGAACGGTATCAATAAGGTCAAATACGGAATCAGGAGGCTGTCATCATGGAGATTGCGCCTTCCGTCCTTGGGGCGGACCTGTTGAACCTGGAGAGGGACATCCGTCGGGCCGAGGCCGCGGGTGTCACCTGGCTGCATCTGGACCAGATGGACGGGGTGTTTGTGCCCAACATCAGCTTCGGACCGGCGTTCGTGCGGGCCATCCGCGCTGTGACGCCCCTGACGCTGGATGTGCACCTGATGCTTTCACGTTCTGAAAACTATCTGGAGGCCTACAAAAAGGCCGGAGCGGACCGCATTACCATCCATGCGGAGCTGCCCGACCCTGCGGGACTGCTGAAGGAGATCCGTCATCTCGGGTGTGCGCCGGGACTGGCCCTGCGCCCGGATACGCCTGTGGAGCAGGTGGAGGAGCTTCTGCACCTGTGCGATCTGATCCTGGTGATGACCGTCATGCCGGGATTCGGCGGGCAGTCCCTGCAGGAGGAGTGCCTCAGGAAGATCCCGGTGCTGCGGGAGATGTGCGCCCGGCAGGGACTCTCGCCGGTCTTTGAGATCGACGGGGGTGTCAAGCGGAGCAATCTGGCCCTCTGCCGGCACTACGGAGCCGAAATGCTGGTGGCCGGGACCGCCTTCTTTGGGGATCCCGAGCCCGGGGAACTGGTGCGCCTGTGCCGGGAGAGCGTGGCATGAAGGCGCTGCTGGTCCTGGGGGGCGAGGCGCCCGGTGCCGCGCTTCTCAGGACCCTTCGGGAAAAGGCGGATCTGCTTGTGGCCTGCGACCGGGGACTGGAGGCCGTGAGGGAGGCGGGGCTTTCCTGCGACCTGGCCATCGGGGACATGGACTCCGTGGATGCCCTGGTGCTTGGCGCGCTGCCTCCCGGTACCCCTGTTCGGCGGCTTCCGGTCATGAAGGATGACACGGACTGCGTGGCCGCCCTGCGGGAGGTGCGCACGCTGGGCGTGGAGGAAGTGGTGCTGACCGGGGCCCTCGGGGGCCGGATCGATCATGCCCTGGGCAATCTCCAGGCGCTCTTTGCTGCGCGGCAGATGGGCATGCGCGCCAGCATCCGGGAGGAGGGGCAGGAGATTCTGCCGCTTCTGGGCGGAGAAGAGGCGGTCCTGCGGGGCGCAGAGGGGAACACCGTCTCCCTGCTTGCCTGCGGGCAGGCCACGGGGGTGACGCTGACCGGATTTTGCTATCCGCTCTCCGGCGGCACGCTGACCGGAGATCTCCCCCTGGGCATCAGCAACGTGGTCACGGGGGATCCGGCCACGGTGCATCTGGAGACAGGGAGGCTGTGGCTGTTTCACCTGAAAGCACAAAGAAGCCCGGGAGGAAGGCCGCGGTAACGCCGGATGGACACCTGACCGGAAAAACTGTGAGGCAACGAAAAAAGGTTATAATGGAAGCATGATGAGAAGTGTACAGATCGTCATGCTTGTTTTTTACCCCGTGCAGGGAGAATCCTGTAATTCGGATCATACTCACGTGTAAACATGACTGCCTGTACGGCAATCGTGATAAAGTATCATTTTTTAGCTGCAGAAGCTGAGAAGTACAGCATTTTTTCCTGCGAAACATATGTTTTTTTCCCTCGACGATAAATACACGATCATTTATAATGTACATATGTATAGCTCTGCGAGGGGGCGTATTCTTATGTCTCGGCCTGTTTCCGGGGAAAACAGAACGTATCGGGTAAAGATAAAGCAACGCAATGGCGGGCATTACGTATACGAACGTACAGAGAGATATGAGAACGGCCGTATGCATAAAACAGGCAAAGATGTTCTCATCGGTAAGATTCTTCCTGATGATCCTGAAGGGAAAATAGTCCCTACACGTCCCAAAGGAAAACCTGTTCAGAATCAGACCAGTACATCAGCATCAGGAGTTACCCGGGATACTGATCACCAGATCTCTGCCTCCGGACAGCATATTGGATCGAAGGAGATACTGGATGCGGTTGCCGAAAAAAACGGAATAGAAGAGGACATTTATTCTCTCTTGGAGAATGATATGGGTACGGCCCGGAAGCTCATATCATGTGCAAGATTTCTAACATGTACGGATGGTGAATGCCTGTCGCATATCGAGACATGGCAATTGATGCATCCAATTCCATATGCAGAAGGGCTTTCAAGGGATATCTGTCACAAACTCACTGAAGAACTTGGACAAAGTGAATCTTTCCTGCAAGGTCTATCTGCAAAACGTATGCGACGAGAAAAAGACGATGTACTCATCGTTGCATACGATGCAGCTGCGGTGTCCACCTGTTCCAATCACCAGACAGATGCAGGAACTTGGTTCAACAAAGACGGCGACGGGTTAAGGACGATCAGGTTGCTTGCTTTATACTCGTCTGAAAACAATGCAGCACTCGGTTTTACAAAGCAACCGGGCAACATTCCGGATGTTGTCTCTGTCAGAAACGCCGTTTCACAATTGGGAGTCCTTACATCTAAAAACATAATATTGGTTACAGACAATGGATTTTTCAGTGAGGAAAATGCCTGTTTTTTGATAGAAAACGAAATGGGTTTCCT
>OMRS01000147.1 GCA_900313545.1 uncultured Eubacteriales bacterium
CCGTCTGAGCAGCCCCTTTGGGCGCCTTGTCTTTTGTAGTGATCAGGCGGCAGCCACATTCCCACCGACCTTTTGTTACAAACAGGAGGAATACCATGACTGAAAATCAACGAATCTGGTCCCGCGCACGGGATCAGCTGGTCGATGCCGTCACCTCGCTGGGCTTTGATGCAGAACTTGCAGACCTGATGGCCCGTCAGCTCGGAAGTCCAAAGGCGATTGACCGGATGACCTCCTATGTCCGGCAGGTCCGGCCGCGCACGGAGGAACTGCTGGTGGATGAAATGCTGGCCATCTGCGCGGACGTGGATGCCTGGCACGAAAAAAAGGAGAGTGAGCGTGCCCAGGCGTACTACAATACGATGCTGTTTTACGGGCGCACCGGCGGGGGCGGGGACTCTGACGAATAACCCCCCGGACCTGAGGAGCCGTGATTTCCCAGAGGCACATCATCCGTGTGTTTTCTTCAGCTCCTCATCCCATCTCAGGTCTGGCCGCACCGGCCTGCAGATCTCACAGTCCTTTGCAGAACAGTGTCTGTCCGCGATGTTCATCTGGATAAAGGCAAGCTCGCAGTCCATGGTATGAAGCTCTTCCCCGTCCTCTCCCACACCTTGTTCGTATACGGACAGATGCCCTTCTCATGCTGATGCTCCGGATAGCCGTGGTGACCGTGATACAGACCCGTCTCGCGGTTGCAGCGCCCGCCATTGGCATCTGTTCCTCCCGGGCTTCCAAGGCAGGAGACCGGGAGGAGGCAAAGCAGCAAACAAGCGCCTGTCACATTCCCGCGATTCCCCGTTTATGGGTTTCTCCTCCCGCTTACCGGTCCATAATGGCCTTTCCGGCACCAAATGCTTTTCCGGCCACTTCGCCGATGGTCCTGTAGACATTCATCGCGGGGTCAAAGATGATCGGCCGGAGTTTTCCAAGGTCCACCACTCCCTCTGTCAGAACAGACTCATCCGCAATCTCTCCCACGACGGTTCCCACCAGGGCCCCCGTCTCGGGGTTCCAGCTTTTGAGCGTGCATTCCAGCGTCAGGGGGTACTCCAGGATCACCGGTGCATTGACCTTTTCGCTTTTTTTCACATGCACTCCGGCCTTCTCGATCTTGTTGACGCGGTGTCCCGTCTCGATCCCGAAATAGTCGGAAATCTCCAGCGTATCCACGGTTCCGAAGGACACCGTAAACGCACCGGTCTTTTCAATGTTTTCCGTCGTCTTGTGACTGGCCATGAACAGGGTGATTTCTCCATAGTCCGACTGGATGCCCCAGGCCGCATTCATGGCATTGGGAATGCCGTTCTCGTCATAGGTCGCCACGATATAGACGCCTTCGGGGGTCATCACTGCCTTTTGCGCTTCAATCCTCATTCCGGTCTCTTCCTTTCCGAATTCAGCTCTGTTTCGATTTCCGCAAGGGCCTTGCTGATGTCTGAAAGCAGCTCATCCCGGTTGTCCATGCTGCCCAGGAAAATCTTGGTCTTTGCGGTCATCAGGCTCTCATAGGCGATATGAAGGTTCTTTTCCGTTCCGTCACCGTTTTTAAAACACATCCCCAGCCGGTAGAGGAGAAGGCTGGCCAGATACGGCGGAACATCCTGATTGTGGTACATCTCGGTCATGCATCTCGTGTACAAATTGAAGGCGGTCTGCATGGAAACGCGCGTCCCGATTCCTTCGGAATACATGTCCCCCAGAATCATGACGGATTCCATGTCCCCGTGAATCAGCGCGCATTCCGTCAGCAGCGCATAGGCCGTAAAGGCATTTCCCGGATTTTCCCCGATCGTCTCCAGGTAATATCTCGCCAGTCCGCGGGTGGCCTCCAGGTCTCCGCTGTCCGCAGCAATTTTGAAAAAGCGGAGAGCCTCATTCTGATTGCGGTATACCCACTTTCCCATGCTGTAGAGAACGCCCATCTTCACCATCGCCATGGTGTTTCCTTCGTCAATGCCGGTCTTGAGAATGTTCAGAACCTCCTCCATGATCCGGGAGTCCGGCTTGCTGTTCAGGTGTTTGTCCACCTGATCAAACGCCCACTGGTACATTTCCTCAGGGTCATCCTCCTCGCGGATTTCCGCCAGCTTATGCAGCTGAAGATCCGCCAGGTATTTCTCCTCCTCCTCCGGATTCATCACCTTGACAACCGTTTTCATTTCCTCCAGAGGATAGGGCAGTTCATCCGTGTCCTCATATTCATAAGTGCCCACCACTACCCCTGTCATCAGCGTATTCTCCGGGCCAAAGGGAACCTCGACAAACCGACCCGCCTCTATCCGTTTCTCTTCCTTGTCCAGATAGTAGTATTCCCCGTCCACATAATCCGGTTTAACCAGAACATATCGATATTTCATGATTTCTTTCCTCTTTATATTTCATCTTTTCCGGATGTATCCCTGATTGGATACTGAGCGTATCTCATTTGACATGCCCTGTCAACCACGTTTCCCTCCGGACGGCGTCGTCCATTTGTCCGAATGACCGTCCCCTGTTGAAAATCATGCATTTTTTACATATATGTTTGACATAACCCCCCTTTTTTGCCCTTTTCATGAAAAAACCTTGCATTTTGTCGTCTTCATTCTTGCAAATCCATCTTTTCGCTGATATACTTTTCCCAACAATCCAAAAGGAGATGAAATTCAAATGAGGAAACTGTTCGTACTGACACTTTGTCTGTGTCTGCTGCTCCCGGTGCTGGTCCTTGGTGACAACGTCGTCAAGATCGGTGTGTTTGAGCCTGCTTCCGGCGACAGCGGCGCCGGCGGAAAACAGGAAATGCTCGGCATGCAGTATGCCAACAAGATCAACCCCACGGTTGAGGTTGGCGGAGAGACCTATAATGTCGAACTCGTCTATGCTGACAACGGCTCTTCCACCGACAAGGCGCCCTCTGCCGCGCAGCAGCTGGTTGCCGCAGACGTCGCAGTCGTGCTGGGTTCCTACGGTTCCGGCGTCTCCATTGCCGGCAGCCAGTATTTTGCGGACGCGAACATTCCGGCCATCGGCGTTTCCTGCACCAATCCTCAGGTGACCGCAGGCAACAGCCATTATTTCCGCATCTGCTTCCTGGATCCCTTCCAGGGAACCGTCCTTGCCAACTATGCCTTCAAGGAGCTGGGTGCCAAGACCGCCTACTGCCTTGCTGAGCTGGGCAATGACTATGATGTGGGTCTGTGCCACTACTTCCAGCAGGCCTTCGAGGCTCTGGGCGGCGTCGTGATCCCCGACACCTTCCCCACCGGAACCTCTGACTTTACCTCCTACCTGACCAACGCCACCCAGCTGAACGCGGATGTGTTCTTCTCCCCGGTTTCCATCGCCTACGCCACCCAGATCGTGCAGCAGGCTGCGAGCCAGAACGTCTCCTTCCCCATCCTGGGCGGTGACACTCTGGACTCCAACGTGGTCGCCTCTTCCGCCAAGGGCACCAAGGTCAA
>OMRS01000271.1 GCA_900313545.1 uncultured Eubacteriales bacterium
GCCCGCATTGCCGGGGGAGATGTGCGCTCCGCCCTGGGCGCGCTGGAGCTGGCGGTGCTCACCACCGACAAGGACCCTGATGGCGTCATCCGCATCACCCCGGAGGTCGCGGCGGAATCCATCCAGAAGCCCGTGCTCCGGCTGGATGACTCCCTGTACTATGACATGCTCTCCGCATTCTGCAAGAGCCTCCGCGGCAGCGATTCGGATGCGGCGCTGGCCTGGTTTGCCCGGCTGCTCTATGCCGGCGTGGATCCCCGTCTCATCGTCCGTCGCATCATCGTTCATGCCAGCGAGGATGTCGGGCTGGCCAACCCCACGGCCCTTCTGCAGGCCACCGCCTGCGCCCGTGCCCTGGAAACCGTGGGCATGCCCGAGGCCAGGCTGTCCATCGCCCAGGCCATCATCGCCGTGTGCGAAAGCCCCAAGTCCAACTCCGTCTGCGCCGCCCTGGAGGCCTGCATGAGGGATGCCGCGCAGGGAAGCTGCGGCCCGGTCCCCCCGCACCTGCGGGACACCCACTACAGCGGTGCGGACAAAATGGGCAGCGGAAAGGGCTACCTGTATCCCCATGACTATCCCGGCCACTGGGTGCCCCAGGATTATATGCCCCCGGAACTGGCCGGCCGCCGCTACTACATCCCCTCTGATCAGGGCCAGGAGGCCCGCCTGCGGGAGCGCAGGGCCCTGCGGGGCATTCAGGATCCCCTCTAAAACACATCGCCCCTCCCCGTCTTTCCCGGGGAGGGGCGATGTGTGCTTTAGCGGAAGGCCCAGTGCACCAGGGTCCATCCGGCGTCCGGGCTTTTGCTTCCGGTGTCGATCACGGCCACGCCACGCTGTACCGGACTGTGGGGATAAATGGCGGCCGCCCGGCTTTCCGTCAGAAGGCAGATTCCCTCCGGCATCCATTTTTCCCCGTCCCCGTAGATGGCAAAGTCCACCAGAATCCGGTGGTCATTGATGCGGCGCACCCGGGTGCACACGCCAAATCCGCCCTTGGTCAGCCCGTCTTCCCGCCAGGAAAACCAGCCGTCCCTCAGGCTGTATCGGGAGCTGTCCGCCAGGACGGGGATTTTTCCCAGGTACCGGCCGCACAGCTCCGGCACCTTCTCCTCCGAAACGCTTCCGCCCTCTCCGGTCTCCCGCACCAGGTCCGGCTCCCAGATTCGAAGATACTCCACCGCAAAATCCAGCAGCTGGCCTTCGGTCCTGGATTCCGCGGTATAGGCGGCGTCCCTGGCAAAGCGCTGCCCGGCAAAGATCGTGAGGAACAGGTTGAGGGTGATGCGGTCCGCATCCGTCACCTCGATCTCCTCCCCCTCATAGGGCGTGGCCTTCAGGTAGGTTCCCGAGGCATAGCCCCGGATCCCCTGCCACGAGACCAGCAGCAGTCCCTCCTCCGTCTCCTCGCCCAGGAAGACCACCGTATCCCCCAGGGGGATGTGTCCAAGCTCCCTGGCGCGCTTCCCCGGCTGTTCCCGCAGGGTCACATACTCATTGACATCCGTCACCACCATGGGATCTCCAAAGGCCGGCGATGAAAGGACGGGCGCGTGCAGCAGACAGAGAAGGAGGACCAGCAGGCACAGGGGTCTGCATTTCATGACTCTCACCTCCGAAATGGCGCATGCCCCGGCGGGGCCGGGGCATGAAATGCTTATTCGTCCTGAAGACGCGTCACCATGGCAGCCATGGCGTCCACGCTGTTGAAATTGGCGGGCACGATCTCGGTGGCGGGAATGGAAATGTCAAACTCGTCATTGAGCGCGCCGATGATCTGAATGATGTCCAGGGAGGACAGCATCCCGTCGTCAATCAGGGTGGTGCAGCCGGCATAGTCAAGATCGTCCCGGATCTCCTCAAGCAGTTCGATAATGGTCTCTTTCATGTTCTTTTCCTCCAGTTTCTTTCATTAGAAATACAAGCCTTGTCAGTTTCCGGCCCCGCCGGGCGTGTTGAGCGTCCAGGAGGGCACGGCGCCGCGGGCCTCCCGCAGCACGCCCTCCCGCAGGAGCAGCACCCGGGGAAGGTCCCGGGACAGGAACAGTCCCGGCGCCTCCGTCACGGAATAGGCGCCGCAGTGCCGGAAGGCGATGACGTCCCCGGGGGCGATGCGCCCGAAGGGCGCCGCGCGCACCAGCACGTCCGCCGTGGTGCACAGGCTGCCGCAGACCATGACCGGTCCCGGCGCGCCCTGGGCATGCTCCGCCCCTTCAAGCAGCTCCATCACGGGCACGCGCATGCCCATGCTGCCTCCATAATAGTTGAGATGGTGCATGCCCCCGTCCACAATGGCGTAGGTCTGGCCCTTGACCACCTTCACATCCTCGACGGTGGTCAGGTAGGTCCCGCACTCGCTGGCCAGGTACCTGCCCATCTCCACCGTCACCGGGGCCTTTTCCTGGAGCGCATGAAGGTCCGGGGCAAGCTCCCGGAGCAGCTGCAGGGGATCCTCCCGGTCCTCATTGTCAAAATAGGGATAATACAGCCCGGTGCCGTACTCCACGCTCTCAGCGGCAAACCCGTGCGCGTCCCTGAGTTCGTCGATGAACTCCGAGAGCATCTGCAGCTCTCCCCGCTGGTCCTTGAGGCGCTTTCTCTGGGTGCCGGAAAAGTAGTGAAGACCGCACATGTGCAGATGAGGGAAGCGCTCCCTCGTGTCCACCAGGCCGATCAGGTCCGCGCGGTCCATGCCAAACTGGGAGCCCGCGCTCAGGCGCAGAAGCACCCGCAGGGTCACGCCCGCCTTCGCCGCCCCCTCCTCCAGAAGCGCCGCCTGCAGGGGGGATTCGCAGGAGAACAGCCGCACGCCGAAAGCGATGGCGTCACGGATATGCGGACCGGTTTTGTTGACGCCCGAGAGCAGGATCCGCTCCGGGGCCATCCCTGTCCTTTGGCAGATGGCAAACTCCCCCGGGGAACAGACCTCCAGCAGACTGACCTCCCCGGACATGGCCTCCACCAGGAACGGGTTCGCCTTGATGGAATAGCACAGCCGCACCGGCGAGAGGATCTCGCTGCAGGCGCGGGCGCGGGTGAGGAGGGCGTCCTCGTCAAAGCAGTACAGGGGGGTTGCGGCCCCCGCCAGGATTTCCCGCAGTGTCACAGCCGCTTCCCCCTCTTCTCCTCATACAGATTCATGAGCGCCTGCCGGTCGATTTTGCCGTTCTTGTTGAGGGGCATGGTCTCCACCTGCACAAAGATGTTGGGAATCATGTATTCCGGCAGGGTGACGCGAAGCTGCTCCCCGGCCTGGACCCGGTCCAGCTCGCCGCTGACAAAGGCCAGGATCTTGCCCTTCTTTTCCAGGTACTGGCAGCAGGCCCGGTCCACTCCCGGCAGGGCCTGCAGGGCCGTATCGATCTCCGTCAGCTCGATGCGGTGGCCCATGTGCTTGACCTGGAAATCCTTGCGGGAGACATACACCAGCTCGCCGTTTTCTCCGATGCGCACCAGGTCGCCGGTGCGGTACATGGTCTCATTCCAGCAGGGATTGAGGGGATTCTGCACAAACACCTGGGCGGTGCGCTCCGCGTCCCGGTAATATCCCAGCGCCACGCTGCTCCCGCACACGCACAGCTCCCCGACGCCCCCGGGCTGCGTGACCTCCCGGTTCTCCTCGTCCAGCAGGAACACCCGCTCGTTGTCAAAGGGAATGCCGATGGGCAGGGATTCCCCCTCCGCAAACTCCCGGTCCAGCACATAGTAGGTGCAGTTGCAGGTGATCTCCGTGGGCCCGTAGAGGTTCACATACATCGCCTGCGGCAGATAGCGGCGCAGCTTGTTGAGGTGCCTGACCGGCATGACCTCTCCGGAGAAGAGGATGCCCCGCACCGTCTCCGGGGTCCGGTAGGCCAGGGCGTTCATGGTGGTCAGGAAGCACAGGGCGCTCACCGCCCAGACCATCAGGGTCACCCGCCTGTCGCACAGGAAGTCCATGAGGACCACCGGCTGGGTAAAATAGGACGTGGGAATGATCTCCACCCGGGCTCCCGTAAAGATGCCGCTGTAGATGTCCTTGACCGACACGTCAAAATCAAACGGCGCCTGATTGGCCAGCACATCCTCCCGGGTGATGGAAAAGGTCCGGACAAAGACCGGGATGAAATCCAGCACATTGCGGTGGCACACCACCACGCCCTTGGGGGTGCCGGTGCTTCCGGAGGTAAAATTGACGTACAGGGGATCCAGGTCCGTCATGGCGCCGCGGCGGGCCCGGAGCAGCTCCCCGTCCTCCGGTTCCTGCCGGATCTCCTCGATGAGCAGCACAGGCAGGCTGGTGATTTCGGCCAGCTGCGCGGCATGCTCCCGGTCCGTCACCACCAGACGGGCCTGCAGGGTCTCCAGCATCGCCTGAATCCTCGCCGCAGGGTGGCGAAGATTCAGCTGGGAATAGGCGCAGCCGGCATACACCGCGCCCATGAATCCCACGATGGAGGCGGTGCCCTTCTCAAGATAAAACGGCACCACCGTGCGTCCGGGAGTCAGCTTTGCCATGCAGCTGCCGGCGCGGCGCGCCTCCTCCCTCAGCCGGGCAAAGGTGATTTCGCTCTCAGGGTCCGCAAAAGCCACCTTCTCCGGATTTTCCCGGCAGGTTGCCTCCAGCCGGTCCAGTATCAGATTCTCCATAGTTTCCACCTCACCATCCTGCAGGATGCTGTTTGGCAAATGCATTGTAGTCGCCGGGATAATCATAGAACACCCGGGGATCCTGCTCCCCGCCCACGGGCCGCGCATAGACCCGCAGCTGGCACTCCTCCGGCACCTCAAACTGATAGGTGTTTTCCTCGCTGTAGTCCTGAAGCGTGTATTCATCTCCGCCCGGCGTCACGAGGACGAAGCGGTACTCCGCCTCCACGTCCAGGCCGGCATTGCACCCGGCCACATACTCCCCTGCGCTGTACTCTTCGTCGTACTCTTCGTCGTACTCTTCGCTGTCATTCACCGGGAACAGCCAGGTGTTGGTCACCCGGTCGATGCTGTCCAGGTACTCCCACCGGCTGGGGAAGAACCATCCGGTCATGTCCCCGCCCTTCAGGTACGTATCAAGGACCTTTCCCACCACTTCCGAAAACAGGGCGGCGCCCTCCTCGTTCAGGTGGAAGGGGTCATAATAGTACCCGTCCAGTTCCGGCAGCAGCTGAGGGGTGGCCATCTGCAGGTTGATGCAGTCCATGTGATTTTCCTGGCAGAACTTCTGAAGGTTCTCGCAGTAGCTCAAAAAGGACGGCTGCGAAAGGACCCGGGCCGCGTGCTGGGGGCAGATGAGCACCAGGAACCGGCTGCCGCGGCTCTCCACCAGGTCCCGGAATTCCAGAATACGCCGCTTGCAGTTGTCGTACATGGGCGCCCAGTCCACATCATTCTCATCCCGGTAAAGCATCTGGCGGATGGAGGCTTCTCCCTCCTCCGTGCCCGTCTGGTGGGCCACGTACCCGCGTCCCCTGTAGACGGCACCGTCAGGCATCTCTTCCTCGATCTTTGAGAAGGCCTCCTTTGCATTGAGGTGGAAGGCGATGGTCTTGGACACATCCTCCAGATTTTCCACGCCGAAGCCGCGCATGCGGATCAGCCTCTCCAGATACTGATGGTCATCTCCCGCCGTATCCAGATAGTACCGCAGCCGGGTGCCCAGTCCCTTCAGGAAGGGGCCGCCCTTGTAGTTGGCCTCGGGGGACTCCTTCACCGCATTGAGGATGTCCGGTTCCATGCACAGGACCACCAGCTTCGGATTGTTTTTCACATACATGTTTTCCGTGACCGCCCTGAGCATCTGCAGTCCCGCGCTGACCACCGTCACGTCAAAGGTCTTCAGGCCCGTCTCACGGGTGATGACCTCCGGGTCCATCTGGTACTCCACCACGGAGGAGCCCACCATGGCCAGTTCGATATCGTCCGCCTCCTGCATCTCCCGGATGATCACCGCGCTGACGGCATCCGTCCGGGTAAAGACCATGCTGATCAGGGGCAGTGCGATGCCCAGAAACACAAAGAACAGGAGAAAGGCCATCCATTTTCCGAATTTCTTCATCGCTCTTCCTCCTCAGAACACCGCGTACATGAAGGATCCCGCCGCCACGTCCGATCCCACGAACCACGCGACGGTCAGGGTGCACAGCCCCAGCAGCAGCACATAGCGCACGGGTACCGGCAGGGAGAGCAGTCTTCCCCGCACGTCCACGCCCCGCTCCCGCAGGAGGGAAACGCCAAAGAGCAGAAGGGTACCGATGCCCAGGATCCACCACCCGTTCATGTCCACGCCGTAATCCAGCAGCACGCCGGAGGTAAAATCCTCCATGCGGAAGCGGGTCACGGTGTTGTTCATCAGGACGAAGGCGTCCATGCCTTCAAGGCTGCGGTCAAAGTACCAACCGATATTGACGATCAGGAAGGTCCGCAGCACCCGGAAGATGTGGAAGGGGACGGAGGCGCACAGCCTGGGGAAACGCTCCGCAAAGCCCCTGAACAGGGGCTCCATCAGGGCGGACACCGCCAGGATCACGCCGTTGTAGAGTCCCCAGAACAGGTAATTGGCCCTCGCCCCGTGCCACAGGCCCACCAGGAGGAACACCAGGATGTTGCCCAGTGCCGCCGGAAGGGTCCTTGCCAGCTGGGGCATGTGTTTTTTCAGTTTCTTTCCAAGGGCGGCCATGGGCCGGGACAGCGCAAAGGGATAAAAGACGTAGTCCCTCATCCATGCGCCCAGGCTGATGTGCCATCTGCGCCAGAAATCGCCCAGGGAAACCGCAAAGTAAGGCTGTCTGAAGTTGGGCGTCATGTGCACACCGAACAGTTCCGCAATGCCCATGACGATGTCGATGCCGCCGGAAAAGTCACAGTACTGCTGCAGGGAGTACATCAGCACGCCCATGACGATGCTGGCCCCCTCGCTGTATTCCGGGTCCGCGAAAACCTCATCCACAAAGGGCATGGCCCGGTCAGCCAGCACGCGTTTTTTGAAAAAGCCCCAGAGGATCAGAAGCAGCGCGCGGCGAAGGCCCTCCAGGTCCACGCTGGCCGGCTCCTCCAGCTGTCCGGAAAGCTGCTCCCACCTGCCGATGGGGCCCTGGATCAGCTGCGGGAAGAAGCTGACAAACAGCAGGAACTTCAGATAGTTCCGCTCCGGTCTGGCCTTCCCCTGATAGCAGTCAATCACATATCCGGTGGACTGGAAGGTGTAAAAGGAAATGCCCAGGGGAAGCAGCAGCCCGAATTCGGAATCCTGTCCCAGCCAGCTCAGCACGTCCCCCGTATACTTGAGAACACCGAGAAGACCGAAGTTCAGCAGAAGGCATCCGATCAGCCAGACGCGCTGTCCTGCCTTTGCCTGCTGCTTGAACAGTTTCTTTTCCGTCCTGTCCGAAATCCCTGCCAGAGCGGCTTTGGATTTTTCCGCAATGCGTCCCATCTGCAGCGCGGAAAACCAGGTGGAGGTCGCCGTCAGCAGGATAAATGGCAGCGCCCGCACATCCATGCTGGCATACCACGCAAGCCCGCCCAAGAGCAGCAGGAAGGACCTGAAGCGCCGGGGAACAATCCTGCACAGCAGCGCAAGCGCCAGGGAAAACCCGATGAGAATGGCTAATGACATGTCCATGCCTCTCTTATTCATGTATTGCCGAGTCTGCATATATAGACTCATCCTGCAGTATACCACGCAAATCCGGCTCTGAACAGACAAACGTGTGTATGTGATATTGCTTTTATCTCGGGCCGGCGGGCTCCCGTCCCGCCGCGCAAAGCCCTCTCCCCGGAGCCCTCCGGCAGCTGCGGGGCTCTTCAGCGTGCACGATGGAAAAGCCAGATTCCATGAAGAATCTGGCTCGACAGGAAAGATCGGCAATCCGATTTACCTATTTGGACCGCACGCCGGTGTCCGGAGCAGGGAGCCTGCTTGACACGCGGCACGCGGCCGTTCTGCAGCGCTGCGCGCCGTCTCCGGGGGACGGGCCTATTTCACCTTTGTCAGAATCAGGTCCACCATTTCGCCGACGTTTTTCAGGCCTCCCACCTGGCCCATGTTGAACTTGATTTTGAACATGTTCTCAACGGCCACCATCAGGTTGATGTGCTCCAGCGAATCCCAGTCCTCAATGTCGTTTGCCGTCGTGGCATCGCTGACATGAATGGATTCATCATCGAATACATCCTGAAACACCTCATCC
>OMRS01000059.1 GCA_900313545.1 uncultured Eubacteriales bacterium
ATGTCCCGTCTTCCCGGTGGGTCACCAGCAGCGGTTCCACGATCATGCCCTGACCCCCGCCCTTTTTTCCCTCCAGCAGCATCAGCTTGGGCGGGTGCTCCGGCCGCTTGGCCACAAGGCGCAGACGCTTGGGAGCCAGGCGGAATTGCTGCATGGCCGCGATGACCTCCCCCAGACGGGATGCGGGGTAGACCATGCACAGCCTGCCGCCAAACTGGAGAACCCGGGCGCAGGCATGGATCCACTCCTCCAGGGGACAGTCCGAGCTGCGCGCCTCCGCCTTCAGGGTGCTGGGGCTGACCAGCCCCCGGCTGCGCTGGGTATAGGGCGGATTGGTCACCGCCAGGCGAAACCTCTCCGTTCCCAGCTGCGCGGGGGCCTCCCGGATATCACAGCAGACCACGCGGATGCGGTCCTCCAGTCCGTTGAGCGCCACGCTTCGCTGCGCCATGTCCGCCATGAGCGTCTCCCGCTCCACCCCCACGATCCGGGTTCTGTCCGCCCTTCCGCAGATCAGCAGCGGAAGCACCCCGCTTCCCGTGCCCATATCCACCACCGTATCCCCGGGCCGGGCCCTGCAGAAGTCCGCCAGCAGCACCGCATCCGTCCCGAAGCGGAAACCGTCCGGCCGCTGAAGGATCTTCAGCCCTCCGCGCTGCAGGTCATCCAGCCGCTCCCCTTCGCGAAGCTGTGGTATTTTTTCCATAATGTCTCCTCATTCCGCCGCTTTGCCCGGCGATGCCGGGCTGCATGCTGTCCCCCCTTTAGTGGTCAGCTGCGGCGCGGCAGCCGGGTGGCGGCCTTTCCCGCCAGAGCGCCGATTTTTTTCATCCTTCTGCTCAGAGGGGAAAGCAGGCGCCATGCCAGGGACAGGGGCCCCTTCCCGCCGCGCAGGGCGATCGCCCCCGGCCCCGCCTTGGGGACGGTCAGGTGATTCATGTTTTTTGTCCCCACATGGGACGTCATAAAGTGGCGCTCCCAGCGGTCAAACTCCATCGACATTTCCCTGCTGATCCCGGCCGCTTCGCGGATCCCGGGCAGGGGCTTCCCGCAGGCCCGCTCCAGCTGCAGGACGAACCGCCAGAACACATATTCCACGGGCACCGGGAAATCGAAGCACCATTCATAGTCGATGACGTCATACCCCCCGTCCTGCCTCGGGAAGAGGTTCTCCGGGATACAGTCGATGTTCAGGTTCCGCTTCCAGTGAAAGCCGGAATTCTCCGAAGCCTTTCCAAAGACCTCCTCGAACCGGTCTCTCTCCTGAGGCTCGCAGTCCGGCTCCGCGCTGCGCATGAGGTCAAAGACCGCCTTGACCCGTTCAGAAAGCTGCGCCTCTTCTCCGCTCCTGTCAAGCTCCGTGAGGGTTTCCAGAAGGGAAGTCCCCCTGAGCAGGTCAAACTCGATGCCGCCTTCCGCAGCCCGGCAGGGAATGTTCCGAAAAGCCCCGTGATCCCCCTGCCAGCGGAGCATGTCCCTGACATGGGCCTCTCCCTCCGGAGTCAGCCAGGCTTTTCTGACCGTTCCCGCCTGCTCATCGATGAGGGTGCAGATGCGTTTGTCTTCCCTGCGGTTGCTGCTGACCTTCACATAGGACACCCTGTCCCCCTGCACCCCTGCGCCGGAGAGGGCAATTTCCAGAAGAAAGGAGTTGGCAAAGGAGGCCGCCACGCCCTCTTTCTGGAGGGTCGCCATCACGGTCTCCGCGCTGAACAGGTCCACCCATTCCCCGTCCATATGGTAATCCCGGGAGCCGTCGCTCAGCCTGCGCGCATTGATGCTCTCCCGCGTCAGGATTTCCATGGGGAACTTGTAATCGGGGAAAGGATAGAAATCGCGGAGAACCTCAAATCCGCTCCGGCTGAGCAGCTCTCCCAGTTCCCTGCGCGAAAAGGTCCGGATCCGGTCCTGCTGCCGGTAGCCGTTCACGCCCACAAAGTACTCTCCCAGGTGGTCCTCCCTGGAACCCGCAAAATACTTGAGCCCGATGCGGTTTTCAATGGCCAGCAGAAGGATCCCCTCCGGCTTGAGGAAGGAGCGGACCCGTTGGAGGAATCCGGTGTAGGGGTCCTCCCCCTTCATCATGAACGCCGCATATTCAAGGACACCGTTGACAACCACATAATCATACTTTTCTTCCGTGCTAAAGTCGTTGATGTCACAGATAAAGATGTTCAGGTTGTCGCAGTCCCGGTTGCGCGCATGGTTGATCTTCGAGCGGATCTCCGTCAGCTCGATGGCGTCCACCTTTTTCCCGCGTCTGCACAGCATCCCGGTGATGGCCCCGCACCCCGCCCCGACCTCCAGGATCGCCGCGCCGTCCCTGAAGGGGTACCAGTTCAGGATGTTCTGCCGCATGGGTGCAAAATGGTACACCACCGGCCATCTGCCGTCCCTGTACCAGTCCACGTTTCCGGCCTGTGCCATCTCCAGCATCTGCCGCTCGATGGAACCGTCCGAATAGACCTGGTTGTTGGACGTTTTGCTGTACTCATATCTCAGATTTGCCATAGTCCCTCTCCGTGTTCTTCTCGTACTGTGTCTTCTCCGGGAAAACGGCTTCGTGTCCCCGCAGGAGTTTTTATCCGGCGGTTCTTTTCAGAAACCGTGAAAGATACTCCCCAAATACCTCCTCCCTGAGGAGGGCCAGCACCGCCGCATAGCCCGCCGCGCCGCCCGCAATCTGCAGGCAGGTCCTCAGCCACCCCTCCCGGAGCAGCCCTGCACACAGGACCAGAACCGACAGTTCCGCAAGCCCTGCCAGCAGGTACTTTTTCAGGGATTCCGTCCAGTTTTCAAGCTGAAAGACCCTGGAGCCGAAGGTCACATACACGCACATCACCACCAGCTCGCTGATCACGGAGGCGGCCGCAGCCCCGAACTCCAGAAATCCCGGAATCAGCAGCGCATTGCACAGGACATTGACCACCGCTCCGGAGGAGACCGCGAGGGTCATCCTGAATTCATGGTTGCTCACCAGCATCACCCGGGACCCCAGCAGATATCCCACCGGGGAGACCATCAGCGTCAGGCACAGGACCTGCAGCACCCGGGCGGATCCCGCATAGGCCTCCCCGAAGAGACTGCGGTACAGAAAGACCGCCGTAAACTGGATGCCGATGATCACCGGGATGGAGAACATCAGGATCACCTTCAGCCCCTTTGTGAGCAGGCGGTTGAATTCCGTCCGGTTTCCCTCCTTGTAGCAGACCGAGATGCGCGGAAGCATCACATAGGTCACGGAATTGGTCAGCTGCAGCAGTATCCGGTTGAGCTTGCTGCCGTACCCGTAAAACGCCACATGATCCTTGGTGCTCAGGATGCCCAGCATGGTCGTGTCCACCAGGGTGTAGATCTCGATGGCCAGATTCACGAGCACCAGCGTCAGGACGGGCCGGATGTGCCGGCCAAGCCGGAGCCCCCGCAGCTCGAGCCGGACGTACTTCCGGCTGTGGAGGAGGTTGAACAGGTTGTTCCCGGCTACGCCGAAGACGCTGATCAGGGCGTACTGGAGAAGATCCTGTTCCCCCCTGACCAGCACGACCATCAGAATCAGGCTCAGCGTCTTGAAGACCGCATTGCGGATGGAGATGAACTGAAAATCCTCCAGCCCGTCAAACAGCCAGGTGATGTTGATCGCGTTGAGCGGGACCGCAAGTCCCGCCATCAGGAACAGGGGCAGCTTTTCCCTGAAGGCGGCATTTGACAGGACCACCCCCAGGTACAGCAGGGTAAAGCACGCCGTGGAGATCAGATTGATGACAAACAGCTCGGAGTACAGCCGGGACAGTTCCTGCCTGTCCTTCCGGATCTTGGCGATCTCCCGGATGGCATAGGTGGGGATGCCCAGAAAGGCCAGGATCGAAAAATAGCTGACGATATTCTGCGCGTAGACCACTTCGCCGATGGATTCCGGCAGAAGGACATGGGAAACGTAGATATTGGCGATAAAGGGAAACAGCATGTTGATCACGTTGTAGAACATGTAAAACAGGCTGTTTTTCGTGATGGATGCTCTCTCTTTGCTCTGCATGGCCGGTCCGATCTCACTCTTTTCTGGATGGGGACGTTTCTGCGTTCTCAGTTCAGGGGCCTGACGTATTTCCCGGACACATAGCCCTCCATGCCCGCCCAGGAGACGTGCAGATACTCGCTGCCATCCTCTCCCAGGACCGTCAGGATGGTGCCGTAGGGCAGCACGCAGAGCACCTCCGAAGCGGAGGAGGCCGCCTCCCTGAGGTTCAGTCCGTTGCTGCTGCCCACAATCACCCGCATCCCGCTCCGCGTCCCCGTCTCCTGTGACCCGCCCCCGGGTTCACCTGCCGCCGCCTCCTGCGCGGGCGCTGCCGCGGCGGGAACCGGGGCCCCTGTTTCCTGCAGGGAAACGTTCCCCGCGGGAAGGCTTTCCGTCGCCTCCGGAGCCCCGGAGGCCGCCGGCGGCTCCTCTTTTGCCGGGCTGCCTTCGGAAAAGGACAGGTATTCCTCGCTGACATATCCGCTCAGCTCGCCGTAGGTCACCTGCGCAAACCCGTTGCTGCTGCCTGCCGCCACAACCTGCGCACCGCGGGGCAGCACCGCCAGCACGCTGGAATTTCTTGACGGGCTTTCCCGCAGATTGACGCCGTTGCGGGCGGTCACCACCCCGCGTCTGACCGTCACATAGCCGGAGGCGGCCGGGACCGGCGTGGCCGACGTTTCCGCCGCAGCAGGCTGGCTTCGCTCCAGCGGGGTGGTGTCCATGGACAGGTAGCGAATGGCCGCGTACCCGGAATTCGAGCCGAAGGTCACCGGCACAAACCCGTCCGTCTCTTCCCCGGTGACCGTCACGCCGGCCCCGTAGGGAAGCACCAGGGTGGCGTCCGATGAGGAGGACGGTTCCCTGCGGAGCATCAGGCCGTCCCTGGAGGTCACCACCGCCGGACGGCTGATGACGGACGCCGCATCCTCCGCGGTAATCAGATAGATATAGATCCGTTCCAGATAGCCCTCCATGCCGCCAAGCGCCGCTTTGAGCATGCTGTCATTGCCTTCCTCCACCCGGAGCTTGGCGCCCTGGGGCAGGTGCATCCGGATGCCGGAGGAAGAAGAAGGCTGAAGATACAGCCCGATCCCCTCGGAGGGAAGCACCACCGCCCGCGCGCCGCTCATGGGCACCATCTGGGCGTCCTGGGGGATCTCCTCCGGTTCGCCGGCCAGGGTCTTCGTCTCCGCGGTCAGGTAGGAGCTCATCACATAGCCCGAGCGGTCTCCTGCCCGGATCTGGGTCCAGCTGCCCACGATGCCCGTCACGGCGACCCGCTGTCCGTTGCGCAGTCCGCCGATCACCGCGCCCGTCATGCCGGGCGTCAGGCGGATATTGAGCATCTGGCTGTCATCCGAAAGGGTCACCACCGCCGCGGCCTCCCCGATTCCCGGCAGGAGGTCCTCCGCCCTGGGCTCCTTCAGGTACTTCGTCAGGGCAAAGCCGCTGAGGGTGCCGTACTGGATCCGGCTCCATTCCTCACCAGAGGACAGCAGGGTCACCTGGGTCCCGCTGGGGATACTCGCCAGGATGCCCGAGATCTGCGAGGCTTCGGAGCGCAGGTTCATTCTGGACAGGGGGTTTTCGAGGGTAATGGTGACGATCCGGTCCTCCCCGAATTCCTCCTGGCTCAGGGTTCCGTCAATGGAGGCCGCGAGGCTGCGGGTCATGGCAAAGCGGGTCAGGGTGATCCCGGGATAATAGAACGAAAGGATGTCCTCCACTCCCAGGCCTTCCTGTGCCATCTGCTGGGCCCCGCGCTGGCTCATGCCCACCCCGTGCCCGAAGCGGCGGGCCGTGAGGCGGAACCCGCCCACGGTCTGCGTCACCGTCTGCACCTCATTGTCGAGGGCATTGATGGACAGGTTGCACAGGGGTTCCACCTGGTCAAAATAATCCAGGGTCACGACCACCGGCGTCCCGGAGGCGAGCACGCACGCCACCTGCACCTTCCGGAAGACCCGGGAAGGCTCGGGGTAGCGCGGGCTGCTCAGGGTGACCTCGGTAATCTGGCGGATGCCGCTTCTTTCTCCGCTGATCCGGGCCGCCTCGTCCCGCAGCAGCGACGTCAGGGCGGGCTCCCCCGTGGTGCCGTCCGTATAAAAGGTCACATATCTGGCTGGTGCCGCGGGGTTGCGCAGGTCATAGGGATCGTCCTTGACGATCATGTAGGCGGCGCTGCGGCTGCCCCAGGCGTTGAGGACCGATTCAGTCTGCCCGCCGTTGGATGCGGTATAGTAGGCCGCCATGTATTCCCCGCCCACCAGGCCCACCACGCCTGCAGTCTCCCGGATCGCCCGGCGGCAGTTGTCCTTTCCTTCCGGCGACCCGTTGTACACCTGGTCCGAGGTGGTGTCCACCAGGTCATAGGCGGCCGCCTGCTGGCCCATCTTTCTGAGCGCATAGGTCCGCGCCGCCACGCTCTGGGCCTTGAGGGCCTCCAGGGGAAAGCTGTCGTCCAGCTCATAGGGCACGACGCCCTCCAGATAATCCTCAATGTAGACATGGACGATGACCTGAACGTTTCCGCCCTTCGCCCTGAATTCCACATCCCCCGGGTACAGATTTTCCGGCACCCTCGCCGCATCAAAGCGGACCCCGTTGGTGCCGGAGGTCACATGCCGCTGCAGGCGGATGCCGGCTGCGCTGATGCTCTGCCCGCCGCCGGTGAGCTCCAGCTTTCCCGAGCGGTTCACTACCCGGATCCGGGTTCCCCGGGCAAAGACCCGGGACAGGTCCCCCTCCAGGGTATAGCTGCCGTCCAGGGTCGCCGTCACCTCCGCGGGGGATCCCAGCGAGGCCAGACAGACCCGCACCGTTCCGGAGATCGGATCACTGCGTTCCAGTACGGCGGCGCCCGCCAGGCATGGGATCAGCAGGCACATAAGCAGCAGCACCGCACCCGTGGTTTTCCTCACAGCTTCTCCTCCTTCCGAGAATCATCCTTTATAATTTTAGCATAACACGGACTGCCTGTAAATCCGCCGTCGTTTCGTGTTTTTCTTTCCTTATCTCCCGCCCTGACAGGGAAGGTTGCTTTCCCGGACGGCACGTTGACCTGTCTGCCGGAGAGGTGGTATATTCTGCACGTAGAATCGGACGCCATGTTCCGTTTTCTTCACAGCGTCTTCGTCTTTTTCCCTCCGCAAAGCTTTTTGCAGAAAGTGAGCCATATGA
>OMRS01000272.1 GCA_900313545.1 uncultured Eubacteriales bacterium
CGGTGCAGATCATTCCGCACGTGACGGACGAGATCAAGCGCTTCATCTACCGGGTGGGCGAGAAGACCGACGCGGACGTGGTGATCACGGAGATCGGCGGCACCATCGGCGACATTGAGAGCCAGCCCTTTATCGAGGCCATCCGGCAGGTGGGCCTGGAGGTGGGCCGGGAGAACGCCCTGTATATCCATGTGACGCTGGTGCCCTACCTGAAGGCCAGCGGCGAGCATAAATCCAAGCCCACCCAGCACAGCGTGAAGGAGCTGCGGGGGATGGGCGTCAGCCCGAACATCATCGTGCTGCGGACGGACGAGAAAATCACGGACGAATCGATTTTTGCCAAGATCGCGCATTTCTGCAATGTGAGGGACGACTGCGTCATCGAGAACCTGACTCTGCCGGTGCTCTACGAGGCCCCCCTGATGCTGGAGAAGGCCGGCCTGTCGGGCATCGTCTGCCGTGAACTGGGCATCAGTGCCCCGGAGCCGGACCTGACGGAGTGGGAGGACCTGCTTGAGCGCATCCGCCACCAGAGCCGCTGCGTGCGCATCGGGCTGGTGGGCAAGTATGTGCAGCTGCACGATGCCTATCTCTCCGTGGCGGAGGCCCTGCGCCACGCCGGATATGCACTGGATACCCGGGTGGAGATCATCTGGATCGATTCCGGGGAGCTTCGGGAGGAGAACCTGGAGGCGCAGCTGGGGAATCTGGACGGGATCCTTGTCCCCGGAGGATTCGGGGACCGGGGGATTGAAGGCATGATCCTGGCTGCCGGGTTTGCCCGGACCCGCCATATTCCCTTCCTGGGCATCTGCCTGGGCATGCAGATTGCGGTCATTGAATTTGCACGCAATGCTGCGGGAATGCCGGGCGCCCATTCCCGGGAATTCGATCCGGAAGCGCCCTTCAGGGTGATTGACTTCATGCCGGGGCAGAATGACGAGATTGACAAGGGCGGGACGCTGCGCCTTGGAAGCTATCCCTGCAGTCTGCGGGAAGGGAGCGTCATTGCCCGCTGCTACGGGGTCACCCGGATCCGGGAACGCCACCGCCACCGCTATGAGTTCGCCAATCAGTACAGGGAAGCGCTTGAGAAGGCGGGACTCTGCCTCTCGGGGCTCTCTCCGGACGGGCAGCTGGTGGAAACGGTGGAGCTCCCCGGGGAACGGTTTTTTGTCGGGGTGCAGTTCCATCCGGAATTCAAGAGCCGGCCGAACAGGCCGCATCCGCTGTTCAGGGGATTTGTGGAAGCCGCGCTTGAGGGGGACACGGGCGCCCGGTAAAGCCCTCCCGTATCGGCGCATTGCCCCGGCCATCCGCCTGAGGGGGAGAGGGAACCGGAAAAGAAGGGCAGGTGCGCTTCGCGAAGCCCCCGTCAGCGGGCATGCGGGAAATGCCGAAGGGAAAAAAGGGAGCGGCCGGTTTTCCGCCGTGCAATGCTGCAGAAACTCTCCGTGGTGTCTGATGAAGGGGGTTCCTTTCTCCGGACGGAATCATTTGAATGTAACCGCTGCGCGGCGGCCTGTGAATTCAACATCATGGATTCACGGGCCGCCGCTTTTTTGCCCTGGGGGAATCCTCCGCAGGGATGAAAAAGCCCTGCTCCCGTCCGGCGGGCGGGAAAAATCCGGCCCCGATCCGGATACACTCTGCTGCCGCATGGTCAGATCAGCTGATCCCGGGCATCTGTGAACAGGGGACCGATTCCCGCGGATCCCAGCTGCGGAAAATACGCGGATGTCATGGCCGCTGTCAGCGCCGGACAAACACATCGGGGAGCGGTGAGCATTCTTCATTTGAAAAAAGGAATTGCCGGTGTGATCAAAGATTCCCTCTTGAATGACCATGGCCCGCCATAGTAAAAATCCCCGCCGCAAAGGGTGGGGATCGTCATGACCGGTCCGGATGATGTTTACCCCGCGTCACCAGGATGGCGGCGGCATGTACAGCCTGATGGACTTATACCCCGCCTGACCAGGAAGCGGCAGCATTTATCAGCCCGTCGGGCTCATCCGGGATATGCGAAACGGTCTCCAAAAAGCGGTGGCGGGTGTTTGCTCCTGCCGCATGAAAAAGGGAAAGCTGACATACATGGCGGCATGGCTGGTCCCCGTGCGCGCCTATTTCAGTTCAGACGGTAATGCTTTCACCGGTACTCAGATAGCGCATGCCGGGCAGGGCCTTCTGCATGTACCGGAACTGCTCCACACCTGTGCAGTGTCCGGTGATATACACGGCGCCAAAGCTTTCAAGCTTCCGGGCGATGTCCAGCAGTGTGCCGTCCAGGGGAGCATGGAACAGGTGGAAGCCTCCGATGAAGACGTCAGGGCGGAACCGGGCCATGATGTTCAGAATCCCTCTGTGGGAACAGCCGCTCAGGAGGATGCGCCTGCCATTCTCCTCGGCCAGCAGGTACAGTTCATGCCGGAAGTCCTCCGGAACGATTTGTCCGTTCCGGAGCATTCCCAGACCGCCTGCCCCGAAGGTGGAAGACGTCACGGGGGCGGGGCAGCAGAGCGTGATCCCCTCTGCAGGGGAGAGCGAATCCTCGACATGGCGGATCCGGCAGGACCCCTCCAGGGAACGGTCAAGGCCGATATCCTGGTTCTCCGCGTTGAAATGCGGCTCAAAGGCAAACCTGCTCATGTAGACCGGCGCGCGGGAATTGACCGAGAGGAAGGTTTCAAGGCCGCCCCCGTGGTCATAATGGCCGTGGGACACCACCGCGAAGTCTGCACCGGCAAGGTCGATGCCAAGCTGCTCCGCGTTGTGCGCGAACAGGCTGCCCTGTCCCATGTCAAAGAGGAAACGGCAGGCGGCGGTCTCCACAAACAGGCTGAGCCCGTGCTCCGCGGGCAGGGAACAGGAGGATGTGTTTTCGGCAAGTGCGGTGATTCTCATGATAACCTCCCTGATCCGGTGGCTGTGAAAAAAACAGCTCTGGAAAGGATGACTCCTGCGCATCCGGCAGGAGGACGGCCTGATTGTGCGCCGGTTTTCCCGCGCTGTCAAGGAGGGGAGGAAAGCGGCGTTCTCCGCGCTGAGGAGAGATGAGGTGCTTCGTTTCCCGGACAAAGGGGTGTGGAGCCCGTCCGCCTCCCTTGCCCACGGGGAGAACCCCGTTCCTGCCCTGCCCGTGATGTGCAGAGCCGCGGAAGGGCCGCTGTCTCCGCCGCGGGAATCAAACCGGGAAGCGGCGATGCAGGCGGGATACA
>OMRS01000273.1 GCA_900313545.1 uncultured Eubacteriales bacterium
GACGGGGCCATCATCGGCGCCAGCAGCGTGGTGGGCTCGGATGTGCCGGCGTACCACATCGTGGCCGGAAACCCCGCCCGGGTGATTCGCCGCCGGTTTGACGAGGACATCATCGCTCTTCTCGAGCGTCTTCGCTGGTGGGACCTTCCGGTGGAGGAGATCGACGCGCTGATTCCCCTGCTGACCTCGGGAGATCTGGAGAAGGTCAGGCGGGAACTGCAGGTGCTGGTGGCGCGGCGGGACGGATGAACCGGGAGATGTCTCCGGAAACTTTGGGGACAGGGAGAAAGAAGGAGGACAGATGGGGAAGATACGGAAATGGGTCCTCAGCGGGATGGCGGTGCTGCTGTTCTGTCTGGGAATGATTGCGATGGCGCAGGGAGAAACGGAGCAGATGCCGCAGGTGAGGGTCAGACTGACCCGACTGGGTCTGCAGGACCGTGCCGAGGTGCATCTGCAGGGAATCACATCCCTGTCCGGCCCGGTGCAGATGCTGCTTCCTGCAGGAAGCACCGCGGTGTTTGAACTGCTGGAGGGACAGATCATTCTGACCCTGCAGGGAGTGCGCATGGAACTGGGGCAGGAGGTCACCCTGCTTCAGCATGAGGGCAGTGGACTGCGCTTCCAGGCGGAGGGCAACCGCTATCCAGGAGAACTGACGCTCTATGTGGCGGAGGACAGGCTCAATGCCGTGCTGGCCCTGCCGGTGGAGGAGTATCTGCTGGGATGCGTGGCCTATGAAATGAATGACAGCTTTCCCCTGGAGGCGCTCAAGGCGCAGGCGGTATGCGCCAGAACATATGCCCTCAGTCACCTGAATCCCGCCCAGAAGTGGGATGTGGTGGATACTGCCAATGACCAGGTGTTCAGGGGAATCAATGACAGCTACAGGAACGTGGAGCGGGCGGTCCGGGAAACCGCGGGTATGGTGGGAACCTGGAAGGGAAGCCTTGCCCAGTGCTTCTACAGCGCCAGCAATGGCGGACAGACGGACCTGGTGGGCCAGGTCTGGTCGGACCGGCAGGGGGACTGGGGCTATTACCGCATCGTGGATGACCCCTATGACCTCTCCAATCCGGAAAGCCCGGTGCGGAGGACGCTCATCCGCAAGGATGGACAGGAACTGGAGGCGGCACTGGGAAAAGCCATCCTGGAGGCCGCCATGGTGCGCATGAAGGCGGCAGGCTACGGGGACACCGCGGAGTTTTTCAGGCTGGATGCCATTTCCGGCCTGCAGCTGGGAACCCCGAGGTTTGCCGCTCCCAGCCGGCTGGTGACGCAGCTCTCCTTTACGGTGGACTGGTCCGCCCGGCACCTGAAGGGAATCACGACACCGGACCCGGCCACCGGAGCACAGCACGTGGTCTTCGGAGATTGGGAAAAACAGCCCGCCATCAATCTGACGCTTCCCTTGTTCCCGGACCTGGTCAGGGACCTGGGAATGCGCATGAACGGCGGCATGAACAATGAAATGGTGACCATGGCGGAGACCGATGACGCGTACATCCTGGAGGCCCGCCGCTATGGCCACGGCGTGGGCATGAGCCAGCGCGGCGCCCAGTGGATGGCCGGACAGTACGGAAAAGGCTTCCTGGAGATCCTCGGCTTCTATTATCCCGGGATGCAGGTGGAGCAGCGCACCTACGCGCCTGCCGCAGTGCCCACGCCCAGGCCGGTGCTGGCCGCGACCCCGGTGCCTTCCGCGTCACCCACGCCCAGACCCACGCTGATGCCGGTGACCATGGCCGTGCCGAAGGGCGCATATCTGGCCTCGGTGGAGGGCATTGAGGAGGACAGCTCCCTGAATCTTCGCAGCGAGCCGTCCCTGTCCTCGGAGATCGTGATGCGTCTGTATGCCCATCAGCCCCTGATCGTGCTGGAAACCAGCGAGGACGGGCAGTGGGTGCATGTGTGCACCGACCGCGCTGATGGATACGTGATGAAATCCTTCCTTGAAAAAGTCGAACAGAAGAAATGAAAGAGTGCCTTCAAACGGAACTTTCGCCCCCCTGTGCGCGTCTATGGACATGGAGGTGAACCGGAATGAAAAGGAAACTGTGGGCTGTGGTGCTCCTGCTCCTGATGCCTGTCCTGGCGTCGGCCAGGGAGGACCGGATGGTCCTCATTCAGATCTACCAGCAGGTCGGCTGGGGAGACCGGATGCAGGTGGGCTGCATGGATGAAAGCGGCGGGCTGTGGAAGATGGAGGGCAGTGCCTCCAGACTCAAATGGCCCTCTGATTTTGACCGCCAGCTGGAGGTCCTCAATGCCCGGACCGGCCTGGAGCCGATGGGAAAACTGTCCTGGGACGATGCGTTCAGCCTGCAGTCCCTGGTGCTGGCTGTCCCGAAACAGGAGATCAAATCCCGCGCCATGGCCTGTGATGCGGGCACGCAGAAGTGCCTGGCGGTCCGGTATGACCGGGAGGGGAAGGCGGAGGCCGTCTGTGTGGCCATGACGGGGGATACCGAGTTTGAAAACACGGATCCCAATGCCCAGGCGCTCTTTGAACAGGCGCGCAGGCTGTTCCCCTTTGTGACCTGCTATGCGGGTCTGTCCGGGTTTTCCTGGGGATATACACCGGTTTCCCTGCTTTCCTTCCTCAAGGATCCGGTGCTGCCTGAAGGGGAGATGCGCGTGGAAGCCTGGAATGATGACTGCGAAGCCGGCCCTGTCAGGCTGGAGGTGACTTCGGAAGAGGAAAAAAGGCTGAACCGGCTGCTTCGGGAGGCGCGGGTCACCGGGAAGGCCAATGCAATGAGCGTGACCGGAGGCACCACCGGGGTGCGCTTTCTGGACGGAGAGGGACATACGGTGATCGTACTGACGCTTTACGAGGGACTGCTGGTGGAAGGGGACGGCATGTACCGACTTGAGATTCCCTGACAGACCGCGATGAACGAAGAGGCCCGGAGCAGATGGCTCCGGGCCTTTTGCAGCAGGATGCGGCGTATGATCTGAGGACGGATCCTCAGGGCGCATCAGGAAGACCGGTTCTCCAGGCGCAAAGGTCCGTCAGGTGTTGCAAAGAAAAACGGCGGCCCCGCCGCCATGCAAGGACATCGTGCGGGGAGAAACCCCGGGAGGCCACAAAGAGGCCCTGATCCGGGCAGGGAGGGGAAGCCTGTAGCGCGGCTGCGCGTTTGCGAAAAACCGAAAGGGGCGGTATAATCTCTGCCGCAACAGGGGAATGCACCAGGCAGGAGCGCCGCGTCACCGGGAGCCCCTGCCCGGCGCAGGGGGCCGGAAGAACGTTCCC
>OMRS01000281.1 GCA_900313545.1 uncultured Eubacteriales bacterium
ATCTCCGGGGTCCTTTTCGCGCGCCGCAAAGATATCGGTGATCAGAATCTCGTCGGCGAGGTCACAGCAGTGGATATAGTCGTTGAACAGGGTTTTGACGCGGGAATAGGTATGGGGCTGCATGACGGCCCAGAGACGGTGGTGAGGCTGCATGTCCGCATTCATGAGTGCACTGTGCATTTCCGCGGGGTTGTGGCCGTAGTCGGTGTACAGGCGGACGCCGCAGACCGTCCCGGTGTATTCAAAGCGCCGGTGGGGAGCCGTGAACTTTTCAAGGGAGGCGGCGACTTCCTTTGCATCTGCGCCGATCTGGACGCAGGCGGCCATGGTGGCCAGGGCGTGCATCAGGTTGTAGTGGCCGGGGATGCGCAGCTTGATGTGGGCAACCGTCTTCCCGCGGTAGGCACAGTCAAAATCCGGGCATCCCGTGGAATCCAGCTTCAGGTTGACCGGATGATAGTCGCAGGCGGGAGACATTCCGAAGGAAATGGTCGGCACCGTGAGCTTGCGCATGACCTCCATGACCCGGGGGTCATCCCCGTTGCCGATGCAGGCGCCGTATTCGGGAAGCAGCGCGCAGAAGCGTTCAAAGGCCAGCTGAATGTCATTGAGGTCCTTGTAGTAATCCAGATGGTCCTCTTCGATATTGGTGATCACGGCGATGCTGGGGTGGAACTCGAGGAAACTGCCGTGATACTCGCAGGCTTCCACCACGAACAGATCCCGGGAACCCACCCGGGTGCTGCCGCCGATATAGTCAAGCTGTCCGCCGATGTGGACGGTGGGGTTGCGCCCGATGTCCAGAAGCACTTCGGCGATCATGGAGGTGGTCGTGGTCTTCCCGTGGGTGCCGCAGACGTTGATGGAGTCATGGTAGCCTTCCATCAGCTGCCCCAGGAGCGTGGAGCGCTCGATCTGGGGAATGCCGTGCTCCCGGGCATAGGCGCGCTCGGGATTGTCCGGCGCGATGGCGGCGGAATAGACCACCAGGTCCGCCCCGGCCACATCATCGCCGTGATGGCCGATGCTCACGGGAATGCCGTGATGCTCCAGCATGTCGGTCATGTAGGAACGGACATTGTCGGAACCGGTGACCTTGTACCCCTGCTGCGTCAGCATGCTGGCAAGGCCGCTCATGGAGCTGCCCCCGATGCCAATCATATGGATGCGCCTGCCGAGATAGTCTTTGATGTGCGGCATGCTGGTTCCTCCTGGTTCATAATCTGCAGTCAATCCTTATTATACCCTTTTTACGGGGGGCATTCAACCTGTTTTTCAAAATGAAGACTTTGGCGTGCGGCTCGCCACAAGATGTTGTGCAAAGACGGAAGCTGTTTGCCAGGCGATACCAGTCATGGGAGAGGCGGACAGAGGGCGCGCGGGTTCTCCGGGAGGGGAGAATTGTGCACCTTTTCCAAACTTTCTGTAGGATTGCAGACAGAGTATGCGAAAATCGGAAATCCGGAGGAAATTACTGGACGAGAAGTAAAAGGTGAATTATAATTCCCGTACTTGAAAGAATATTCGGTTTTGGAGGTCGACGCATGGACCGCATCCGCCGCAATGAACGACTGGCCGTCATGACCCGGATTCTGGTGGCCAATCCCAACAAGATCTTTACGCTGGGCACCTTCTGCCAGATGCTGGGTTCCGCGAAGTCCACACTGAGCGAGGATATCGATATTCTCCAGGGAGTGTTCATGGACTTCCGGCTGGGAAAACTGGAGACGGTTACCGGAGCGGCCGGCGGTGTGCGCTATCGCCCGATGGTCGAGGCCGGGAAGGCCCTGCAGGGGGTCACGGCCCTGGCGGAAAGGCTGTGCGAGCCCGGGCGCGTCCTGCCCGGCGGGTTTGTGTACATGGCGGATATCCTGGCCATGCCGGACCTGGTGGAGGAGATGGGGGCCATTGTGGCGACGCAGTATTACCGTCTCGAACCGGATTTCGTGCTGACCATGGAAACCAAGGGCATTCCGGTGGCCCTGATGACGGCCAGGGCCCTGGGCGTTCCGCTGGTGATTGTCCGAAGGGACAGCAAGGTCTATGAAGGGCCCGCAGTCAATATCAACTACCTGTCCGGTTCAGGAGGACGCATTGAAACCATGAGCCTGTCCCGCAGGGCGGTCCGCGAAGGACAGAGGGCCCTGATTGTGGATGACTTCATGCGCGCCGGGGGCACGGCCCGGGGCATGGTGGACATGATGAAGGAATTCTCCGTGACGGTGGTGGGGATCTGCGTGCTGTTGTCCACGGTGGAGCCCGTGCGCAAGCGCGTGGAGAACGTCCGGTCCCTTCTGACCATGGAGGGGATCGACGAGACCGGGCACCAGGCCCTGATCCGCCCTTCCGTCTGGCTGCAGCAGGCTGTGGAGAAGAATTGAAGAATCAGCGGGAGCGCTTCGGCGTTCCCGCGTGTTTATGAGGAAAGCAGGAGACAGATGCATATCATTATCGGCCTGGGGAACCCGGGCAGGGAATATGAACATACGCGCCACAATGTCGGCTTTGACGTGGTGGAGGTGATTGCCCAGCGGCAGGGGATCTCCATGAACCGGCTGGACCTGCACGGGCAGATCGGGGAAGGGGGATTCGGTGCGGGCAAGCTGGTGCTGGTGCGCCCCCAGACCTACATGAACCTGTCGGGGCAGTGCGTGCAGGAGGTGCTCTCCTGGTACAAGCCGGAACCGGACCACGTGCTGCTCATCTATGACGATATCGATCTTCCGCTGGGAAAGCTGCGCATGCGCCGCAGCGGAAGTGCGGGGACCCACAACGGAATGCGCTCGGTGATCCGCCTGACAGGCAGGGAGGACCTGCCCCGCCTGCGTGTGGGCATCGGGACAAAGCCGCCCCAGTGGGACCTGGCGGATTTTGTCCTCTCGGGCTACACCACCCCGGAGGAGAGGGCGGTCCAGTTTGATGCCTTTGTCCGCGCGGCGGAGGTGGCGGACATCTGGCGCCTGGAGGGGATGAACCGGGCCATTCAGGCGGCCAACACGGCCAGCGCGGCGGCGAAGGAGGAACCATGAACGAACACTATCTGGCGGACCTGCTGGAGGGCTACGGTCCCTTTGAGGAGGTCTGCAGGACAGCCAGACAGAAGGGCGTCATTCACCTGACCAATCTGGGTGGAGCCGCCAGGGCCCATGTGCTGCAGGCCCTTTCCCTGCGGCTTTCACGTCCGCTGCTGGTGCTTGAGGACAACGAGCGATCCTGTGCCCGGATGGCGGAGGACCTGTCCGCCCTCATGGGCCGCAGGGTCAGCTACTTCCCTGCGAGGGAGATCACGTTCTATCAGGACATGGCCGCCAGCCGCGAGGTGAGCAACCGGCGTCTGGAGACCCTCTCCCACCTGTTGACCGGGGAAACCCGGGCGGTGGTGGCCCCCGTGGATGCGCTGCTGCACCGGGTCATGCCCCGGGAGGTCTTTGCCCGGTATGTCCTGCGCCTTGGGGTGGGGGACGTGATGGAGCAGGAGGAGCTGATTGCCCAGCTCCTTGCCGCGGGATACACCCGCGAGTACGCGGTGGAGGGCAGAGGGCAGTTTGCCGTGCGCGGCGGGATTCTCGACGTGTTTCCGGCGGATGCGGCCTCGGCCCTTCGCATTGAGTTCTTTGACAATGAGGTGGACAGCATCCGCGCGGTGGATGTGCTGACCCAGCGCAGCACGGAGAACCTTCGCAGTGCAGCGATCTGTCCCGCGGTGG
Source organism: uncultured Eubacteriales bacterium (assembly GCA_900313545.1). The sequence continues at coordinate 3,708 of OMRS01000281.1, forward strand.
AGGCCCTGGTACCCCCGGAGCGGCAGGAGGAGCTGATCCGGACCCTTCGGGATATCCTGCGGCGGGAGCAGAACCTGCTGCCCGACTCCGGAAGAGACGGGGAGGACGTGCCGGAGGGCCTGGGCGAGGACGTGCGGATGCCGGAGGAGGGGCGGAAAAACATCCTGGATGTGGTGCGCCGCGTCACGACCAACCGCAGCCGTGAACGGTACTGCGAGCGGATGGAAAGGGAAATCAGCAGTCTGGAGGGCGGCGCGGGCAGCCGGCTGCTGGAAAAGATGATCCACCTGGTCTACGAGGGAATCCCCGCTTCCGAGTGCTGTATCCTCAGCTATATGAACTCCCCGATCATTGTGCTGGATGAACCTGCAAATCTGCAGGAGCGCCTGGATGTCCGGGAAGAGGAATTCGCGCATGCCTATACGAGCGCCCTGGAGCGGGGCGAGGCGGTGCGGGAGCAGGGGGGACTGCTGCTGTCCTGGCAGGAGGTGCGCCCCTGGCTGGAGGAAGGGTGCACCCTCATGCTGTCCAGCATGCCCAGGGAGGCCGCGCTGCTTCACGCCGCGGGGGAAATCGACATGGGCGCGCTGACTTTGGGCAGCTATGGCGGCCGGACCGCGGAAATGTGCCGGGAGGTGCGCCGGATGTGCCGGGAGGGGTGGCGGGTTCTCTTCCTCTCGGGCGGTACGGCCCGCGGCCAGCGCATGGAAAAGTCCTTCGCCGAGGTGGAGGTCGAGGCGGTCTTTGATGAAGAGGCCCGGCACCTCCCCGCGCCTGGGGAGTGCCGGATCATTCCCATTGCCATGTCGACCAGCTTCCAGTATCCGCAGCTTCGCCTGACGGTCATCTCAGAGGCGGATGTCAATGCGCGCACCAGAAAACCCAAGGCGAGCAGGGAGGGCAGCCGGATCGATTCCTTCACGGACCTGGAGCCCGGGGACTATGTGGTGCATGAGATCCACGGCATCGGCAGGTACCTGGGCATCACCCGGCTGCGCACGGATAAGGCCGCCAGGGACTATCTTCAGGTGGAGTATCTGGGCGGGGACAAGGTCTATGTGCCGGTGGACCATTTTGACCGGATCCAGAAATATATCGGCGGCAAGGAGGGCGTGCCGCCCAAGCTGACCACCCTGGGCGGACGGGACTGGCAGAAACAGAAAGCCAGGGCACGGGACGGCGTCAAAAAGCTGGCCTTCAATCTGGTGTCCCTGTATGCCGCAAGGGAACAGAACAAGGGCCATGCCTTCAGCAAGGACACCCTGTGGCAGCGGGAATTCGAGGAAAACTTCCCCTTTGAGGAAACCCCGGACCAGCTGACGGCCACTGAGGAGATCAAGCGGGACATGGAGCGGGAGATGCCCATGGACCGGCTGCTGTGCGGGGATGTGGGCTACGGCAAGACCGAAGTGGCCCTGCGTGCGGCCTTCAAGGCCATCATGGACGGATACCAGGTGGCGATCCTGGCGCCCACCACGGTGCTGGCTCAGCAGCATTACAACACCATTTTGCGGCGCTTTGAAGGCTTCCCGGTCCATGTGGCTGTGCTCAGCCGTTTCAGGACGGCCAGGGAGCAGAAGGAGACCATCGCGGGGCTGGCCGATGGAAGTGTGGATCTGGTGGTGGGTACGCACCGGCTGCTGAGCAAGACCATCTCCTTCAAAAAGCTGGGGCTGCTGGTGATCGACGAGGAGCAGCGCTTTGGCGTGGGCCACAAGGAAACCATCAAGAATATGAAGCATACGGTGGATGTGCTGACCATGACGGCCACGCCCATTCCCCGGACGCTGCACATGTCCATGGTGGGCATCCGGGACATGAGTCTGCTGGAGACCCCGCCTCAGGCGCGCTTCCCGGTGCAGACCTATGTCATGGAATACCGGGACAGCGTGATCCGGGACGCCATTTTGCGGGAGATGGGCAGGGGCGGCCAGGTGTTTTTCCTTTACAATCACGTGGAGAGCATCGACCGGGCCTATGAGCAGCTGCACAACCTGGTGCCGGAGGCGCGCATCGCCGTGGGGCACGGACAGATGAAGGAGGACCGGCTGGAGGACATCATGATGGATTTCTCCGAGGGCAAGTACGACGTGCTGCTGTGCACCACCATCATTGAATCCGGTCTGGACATCCCCATGGCCAACACCCTGATCATCTACGATGCGGACCACTTCGGCCTGTCCCAGCTGTACCAGATCCGCGGGCGCGTGGGACGCTCCAACCGCATCGCCTATGCCTACTTCACCATCCGGCCCGGAAAGAACCTGACGGAGAACGCGCAGAAGCGTCTGGACACCATCCGGGAATTCACGGAGTTCGGGTCCGGGTTCCGGATTGCCATGCGGGACCTGGAGATCCGGGGCGCGGGAAACATCATGGGGGCGGAGCAGAGCGGCCAGCTGGCCAGCATCGGCTATGATCTGTACTGCAAGATGCTCTCGGAGGCGGTGCAGGAGCTCAAGGGAGAAAAGAAGGCCAACCAGGAGATCGTCACCCGGATGGATGTGCAGGTCAACGCCTACCTGCCTGCAGAGTATGTGAAGGGAGACCCGCAGCGCCTTGAGGTGTACAAGCGGATCGCCGCCATTTCCAGCGCCGCCCAGCGGGATGAGATGGAGGAGGAACTGCTGGACCGTTTCGGTGAGGAACCGGCCTGTGTGGCCAACCTGGTGACGGTGGCTTACCTCAAGTCCATGTGCCAGTCCCTGGGAATTGATTATGTGAAACAGACCGACGGGAAAATCGAGATGCGGTTTTCCCGGGACGCGGAGGTGGATGGCGAGAAGCTTTTGAAGAGTGTGCTGTCCATGGACCGGCGAATGACGCTGACCGGCAAGGGGGCCGCATCCATGATCATCCAGGATCCGAAGATCAGCCGGGATGAAATGCTGAACCTGTCCGTGAAACTGATGGAAAAACTGACCGAAAAGATGACCCGGTCCGGGAAATAGATCCGGGCATCCGGATGGGCTTTGGCGGC